>NZ_JAOBZT010000033.1:0-42291 GCF_029839005.1 Stenotrophomonas sp. GD03958
CCGACCGTGTCTCTGCCCAGCTGCGCCGCGAACTCGGCACCCTGGTGCACAACGCCGTGCGCGAGCACGGGTTGCCCTCGGTGAGCGTGTCCGACGTGGAAATCACCCGCGACATGGCTCATGCCAAGGTCTTCGTCACCGCGCTGATGCCGGAGCGTTCGGCGGAAGCGGTGGCCGGCCTGAAGGAACTGGGCTACCGCCTGCGCATGGACCTGGCCCGGGCGATGAAGCTGCGCCATGTGCCGGAGCTGCATTTCCACTACGACGACTCGGTCGATCGTGGCGAGCATATCGACAACCTCCTGCGCGACCTGCCCGATACGCTGGCCGCGGAGAAGCGTCGCGAGAGCGACGAAGAATAAGCCAGCGCCGGGCCCATGCCCGGCGTCTTTTCATTCTGACCGTGCGAGGCCGGACGCTGGCCGCGCTTCGCGCTCGCCGGGCATGGCCCGGCGCTACCCGTATCTGTCATGACCCGAATTCAGTTCCGCCGCCTGGATGGCATCCTGCTGCTCGACAAGTCGACCGGCATGAGCTCCAACGCCGCCCTGCAGGTGGCCCGTCGCCTGTTCCGTGCCGAGAAGGGCGGCCACACCGGCAGCCTCGACCCGCTGGCCACCGGTCTGCTGCCGCTGTGCTTCGGCGAGGCGACCAAGATCGCTGGGCTGCTGCTGGGGTCGGCCAAGGCCTACGATGCCGAGATCGTGCTCGGCCAGACGACCGATACCGACGATTCCGAGGGCCAGGTGCTGCTGCAGCGCCCGGTACCGGCGATCGGTGCCGAGGCCCTGCAGGCCGCGTTGGCGCCGCTGACCGGCAACATCCGCCAGCGTGCCCCGGTCTATTCGGCACTGAAGCAGGGTGGTGAGCCGCTGTATGTGAAGGCCCGCCGCGGTGACGTCATCGAGGCGCCGGAACGCGAGGTGCAGGTGCACGCCATCGACGTGCTGGAGCAGCAGCCTGAGCGCTTGCGGCTGCGCGTGACCTGCGGTTCGGGCACCTACATCCGCAGCCTGGCCCGCGACCTGGGCGAGGCGCTGGGATGTGGCGCACACATCAGTGCGCTGCGCCGGCTCTGGGTGGAGCCGTTCCGCGAACCGGCGATGGTCACCCTGGACCAGCTGCGGGCGATGGCCGAGGCCGGCGACGAGGCGGCCATGGATGCGCTGCTGCTGCCGCTGGCGGCCGGCCTGGCTGAATACCCGCGGGTCGATCTCGATGCCGACCAGACCCATCGCTTCTGCGTCGGCCAGCGCCAGCGCGACCCGTCCTGGCCCCACGGCCTGGTGGCGGTGTTCGGTCCGGGCGATACTGTCCAGGGGCTGGGCCAGGTCGATGACAGTGGCCTGCTGGCTCCGCAGCGTCGTTTCAACCTCTGACCGGGGCCAGGGCGGTTCAGCCCCGGTCCTTGTCCCGGAAGCCCCTGGCCGTTACAATTTCGCGGCCGTTTTCCGGCAGCCTGCCTCGTGCAGGTTTCATCCTCGTAGTCCACGGCGAGCCTGGCGGTGCGCGAAGCGCGTTCCTGCCGGCCACGCATCACAGAGAAAAAAGAAATGTCGATCGACACCCAGAAGGTCATTGAAGACAACAAGCGCAGCGCCGCTGACACCGGCTCCCCGGAAGTCCAGGTGGCCCTGCTGACCGCCCGCATCGAACTGCTGACCGGCCACTTCAAGACCCACAAGAAGGACCACCACAGCCGCCGCGGCCTGCTGCAGATGGTCAACCGCCGTCGCAGCCTGCTCGACTACCTGAAGAAGAAGGACGTCGAGCGTTACAAGGCCCTGATCGAGAAGCTTGGCCTGCGTCGCTAAGCAACGAATTCCCCGCGGCGCAGCGATGCGCCGCGGTTTTGTTTTGTAGTACCGCAATCCCCGATTCAGGCCGGAACGATCCGGTCACCCGCTGGCGGCAAGGGTCGCCGACGGTCCAAATTCGCAGACAGCATCCCCAAGGACACCCTCCGTGGCAAAAATCACCAAAACCTTCCAGTACGGCAAGCACACCGTCACGCTTGAGACCGGCGAAGTCGCCCGCCAGGCCAGCGGTGCCGTCATCGTCAAGATGGACGACACCGTACTGCTGGTCACCGCCGTCGCCGCCAAGAGCGCGCGCGAAGGCCAGGACTTCTTCCCGCTGACCGTCGATTATCAGGAAAAGTTCTACGCCGGCGGCCGTATCCCGGGTGGTTTCTTCAAGCGTGAAGGCCGTGCGACCGAGAAGGAAACGCTGATCTCGCGCCTGATCGACCGTCCGATCCGCCCGCTGTTCCCGGAGGACTACAAGAACGAAGTGCAGATCATCGCCACGGTGATGTCGCTGAACCCGGACGTGGACGGTGACATCCCGGCCCTGATCGGTGCCTCGGCTGCCCTGGCCCTGGCCGGTACCCCGTTCATGGGTCCGATCGGCGCTGCCAAGGTCGGTTACAAGAACGGCGAGTACATCCTGAACCCGACCGTCAGCGAACTGGCTGACTCGCAGCTGGAACTGGTCGTCGCCGGTACCTCCAACGCCGTGCTGATGGTCGAATCCGAAGCCGCGCTGCTGTCCGAAGAAGTGATGCTGGGCGCCGTGACCTTCGGTCACCGCGAAATGCAGAAGGTCATCAACGCGATCAACGAGCTGACCGTCGAAGCCGGCACCAAGCCGTCGACCTGGGAAGCCCCGGCCAAGAACGACGCGCTGATCTCCGCCCTGAAGGAAGCCATCGGCCCGCGCCTGGGCGAAGCCTTCCAGGTGCGTGACAAGCTGCAGCGCCGCGACGCCATCTCGGCGATCAAGAAGGACGTATTCGAAGCCCTGGCGGGCCGCGTGGCCGCCGAAGGCTGGAACCCGGCCGAGCTGTCGAAGGAATTCGGCGAGCTGGAATACCGCACCATGCGTGACTCGGTGCTGGACACCAAGGTCCGCATCGACGGCCGTGCGCTGGACACCGTCCGCCCGATCACCGTGAAGACCGGCGTGCTGCCGCGTACCCACGGTTCCTCGCTGTTCACCCGCGGCGAAACCCAGGCCATCGTGACCATCACCCTGGGCACCGCCCGTGATGGCCAGGTCATCGACGCCGTTGCCGGTGAGTACAAGGAAAACTTCCTGTTCCACTACAACTTCCCTCCGTTCTCGGTGGGCGAGTGCGGCCGCATGATGGGCCCGAAGCGCCGCGAAATCGGCCACGGTCGTCTGGCCAAGCGCGGCGTGCTGGCTGTCATGCCGTCGCTGGAAGCCTTCCCGTACACCATCCGCGTCGTTTCGGAAATCACCGAGTCGAACGGTTCCTCGTCGATGGCCTCGGTCTGCGGCTCGTCGCTGGCCCTGATGGACGCCGGCGTGCCGGTGAAGGCCCCGGTGGCCGGTATCGCCATGGGTCTGGTCAAGGAAGGCGATCGTTTCGTGGTCCTGTCCGACATCCTGGGTGACGAAGATCACCTGGGCGACATGGACTTCAAGGTGGCCGGTACCGCTGAGGGCATCTCCGCCCTGCAGATGGACATCAAGATCGAAGGCATCACCGAAGAAATCATGAAGCAGGCCCTGCAGCAGGCCAAGGCTGGCCGCCTGCACATCCTGGGCGAGATGGCCCACGGCCTGACCGCTCCGCGTGAAGAGCTGTCGGACTACGCGCCGCGCCTGCTGACCATCAAGATCCACCCGGACAAGATCCGCGAAGTGATCGGCAAGGGCGGCTCGACCATCCAGGCCATCACCAAGGAAACCGGCACCCAGATCGACATCCAGGACGACGGCACCATCGTCATCGCGTCGGTCAACGCCATCGCTGCCCAGGCTGCCAAGGCCCGCATCGAGCAGATCACCTCGGACGTCGAGCCGGGCCGCATCTACGAAGGCAAGGTCGCCAAGATCATGGACTTCGGTGCGTTCGTCACCATCCTGCCGGGCAAGGATGGCCTGGTCCACGTCTCGCAGATCTCCAGCGAGCGCGTCGAGAAGGTCGGCGACAAGCTGAAGGAAGGCGATGTGGTCAAGGTCAAGGTGCTGGAAGTCGACAAGCAGGGCCGTATCCGCCTGTCGATGAAGGCCGTCGAAGAAGGCGAAGGCGCCAGCGCCGAATAATCGGTATTGCTGATCGTGCGGTGGGTGAGGACCGTTGGTCCTCACGCTTTCGCAAATGAAAAAGCGGGCTTCGGCCCGCTTTTTCTTTGCCTCGATGTTGCGAAGAGAAGCTCATCCAGGTCGCTGCATGTCCTGCTGCAGTGCATGAGGGCCGCCACGCGGCCATCGTTCTGTCTCGGTTGCACGGATCGCGCCTGTCCATGGGACGACATGCCGCGACACCCGTACCGCAGCCCCATCGGTTTGCTAACGTGGCGGCGCCTTCGAACCGGGAGATCTCCATGTTCCGCCAGACCGTGGCCGTCCTTGCCGTGCTGATTGCCGGTGTCTTGCCCATCGCCGCGCACGCGGCGCCCGCACAGCCGCCGATCTTCGGTGCCTACTATCCCGGTGGATCGGCCGAGCGCTACCCGGTGTCGAGCATTCCGGCCGAGCGCCTCACCCACCTGTTCTACGCGTTCTCGACCATCGAGGACGGGCGGTGCACGATCGGTGCGGAAGCACCGAAGAACTTCGCCGCCCTGGCCGAGCTGAAGAAGGCACACCCGCACCTGCGCACGCTGATTTCGATCGGTGGCTGGGGTGCGGGTGGGTTCTCCGATGCAGCGCTGACCGAGGCCAGCCGCAAGCGCTTGGTCGATTCGTGCATGGCGCTGTTCTTCGATCGCCATGCCGGCAGCTTCGACGGCGTGGACATCGATTGGGAGTTCCCGGTCAGTGGCGGACCGAAGGAGCTGGCGCATCGCCCGCAGGATCGCGTCAATCTGACCCGGCTTGCCCAGGCCTTCCGCGCGGCACTCGATGCGCGCGGCCGCAGGACGGGGCAGTCGATGCTGCTGACTGCCGCGCTGGCCGCCGGTCGCCTGCAGACCGATGGCCCCTACGATCCAGCAGCGAGCTATGACCTGCCGGCGCTGGCCAAGGTGTTCGATTTCATCAACCTCATGAGCTACGACATGGGCACCGGCTTCTCCTCGGTGTCGACCTTCAATGCGCCTCTGCATGAAGTGCCGGCCGATCCGCTGGCGCCGGAGCTGCGGCGCTGGAACAACGTGGCCGGCGCGGTGCAGTTCTACCGCGAGCACGGCGTGCCGGCCGGGAAGCTGGTGCTGGGCGTACCGTTCTACGGGCGCGGCTTCAAGGTCACCGGCGACGCCCCGGATGGGCTGTACCAGGCCTACAGTGCGCCGGCTGATGCCGGCGACTGGCGGGTGATAAAGGCGCGCTATCTCGACCAGCCGGGTTGGACGAAACACTGGCAGCCGCAGGCGCAGAGCCCGTGGCTGTACAACGCCGCGCAGAAGGTCTTCATCAGCTATGAAGACCCGCGCTCGATCGGGCTGCGTGCGCAGTTCGCCCGTGAGCAGGGCCTGGCCGGGGTGTTCATGTGGGAACTGACCGGCGATGACGAACAGGCCAGCCTGCTCAACGCCATGCTCGCCCCGTGGCAGAAGGCGCGCATCGGCGATTGAGTCGCCTGCTGGCGCCGGGCCATGCTCGGCGACGCTTCAGTTCGCCCAGACGCTGTTCGGATCGCCGTTGCTGGCGCGGCGTTGGCTGGCCACGGCCAGACGCGCGAAGCCGAAGGCCATCGCCAGCGCGATGGCATCGACCCAGAACAGCGGCCAGTGCCCCCCTGCGGCGGCGCGCCACAGCCAGTCACCATTGAGTGCGCCGTGCAGCACCGGCACCAGTGCAGTGCTGAGCGCAGCGGCCCACAGCAGTTCGCGTGCCGCCTGCGCCGGGCGGCGCAGCGCGGCCCATAGCGCGCAGGCCGCCCAACTGCCGAAGCAGGCCCAGCGGATGCCGTGGTCGATCGCCGACGGTGCCAGCCGCTCAAGCACCAGTGCGGTGCCGAACGCGATCGAGATCGCCACGCACAGGCCGATGCACACGCCGACCGTGGCCCGCGCCATGTTCACACCGGCACGTGGCTGTTGCGGCTGGCGACGCTTGCGCCGTGACTCGATCCACAGCAGGTTGCCGGAGTAGAACAGGAACGCACCGCCGAGTCCGAGCAGGAAGTACAGCCAGACCACCACGCCATTGCCGAATTCGCCGAAGTGCAACGCGTAGGCGGCGCTGAGCGTGGCGTGGTTGGCGTCGCGCTGGCCCGGCAGCTGCGACGCGAGCAGATTGCCGGTGGCGACGTCCAATGCCACGGCACCAAGCGGGCCGAGGGTGCCACTGGCCTCGCCGGTGATCTCGATCGTCGCGTTGGCATCGCCGCCATTGGCCAGCTTCAGATAGGCCGGTTCGAAGTTGGCCACGCCCTGTGCGCGGGCCACTTCAAGTGCGCGCGCATGCAGCACGCGCAGGCTGCCCGGCGGCGCTGGAATGCCACTGGCATTGCGCACCGGCGCGGTGTCCATCGCAGTCGGTACTGCCTGTAGCGCTTTGCCGTCGTAGATCAGCGGATTGAGCAGGGCCATCTGCACGAACACCAGGCAGAGCAGGGCGCCGGTGACCGCGAACATCAGGTGGAAGGGCAGGCTGAGCACACCGACCACGTTGTGCGCGTCCTGCCACAGCTGCTTCAGGTTGCGCCCCGGCCGCAGTGCGAACAGGTCGCCGAGCAGCCTGGGCAGGTGGATCACCAGGCCGCTCAGCAACGCCATGCCATACAGCAGGCTGACGATGCCCATCACGTAGATGCCGGCCACCGGCAGGCCGAGACTGTAGTGCAGTTCGTTGACCAGTTCGGCCAGTCCGGACTGCGGCGGCGCGGGGCTGCCGGCGATCTGCCCCGGCCACGCATAGCGCCAGCTGCCGTCATCGGCCTGCCAGTAGGCCAGAGGCTGCGGGTGTTCGGTGCCGGGGAAGGTCATGCCGACGTGGCGGCGCGCTTCCGGATGCGCCGCCAGCACGTCCTCCAGCAGGTACTGGGCGTCATCCAGGCTGGCCGGGAGTGCCGTGGCGGCGCCCGGTGTCTGCCACCGCGGCAGGTCATGGTGGAACAGGGTCAGCGAGCCTGCGTAGAAAGCCACGAACAGGCCGAAGCCGGCCACCAGGCCGACCCAGGTGTGCAGGGTGGTGAACGTGCGCAGGGTCTGCGAACTGAACTTCATGGCGTGGATCTCATTGCACCGCGCCGGTCAGGCGCAGCAGCCCGAGCACGACGAAGCCGGTGGCGGCGCTGCCGCCCAGCACCAGCCAGGCGCGCAGCGCGCTGCGGAAGCTGAACGCCCACAGGGCGGCCAGCATCCACAGCGGGATGAAGGCGATCAGGGTAGGTACCAGCGCTCGCTGCCAAGGGCCCGGCGGAAGCCAGGCCAGCAGGCCGGTAACGGCGGCTGCAAGCAGGAAGCCGACGATGATGCCGGCGAAGGCGCGCGCCCACATCAGGGCAACTCCGTGCCCGGTCGGTGCCAGGCGGCCAGCGCCGGCAGCAGCATCGCCGCGAGCATCCAGGTGCACAGCATCGCCACCAGGCCGGCGGCGAAGCCGAGTTCGGCCATCCACAGCCACAGCGCGGCCGCAGCGGCGACCAGGCCGATCTGGTGGCCAAGACGCCCGGCGCGGCGCAGGCGCGGCCAGCGGCAGTGGGGCGAGGCCGCATAGAAGGCCAGTGCCGAGAACATCGCCGCCAGCATGCCCAGGCTGCAGAAACCCAGCGTGGAGAGGCCGACGGTGATCATCGCGGGCAGCCTGCGCGGCGGCGGGTCGGCGAACGCGGGGCACGGGCGGGGCCGGCGGCAGCCGGTCGAAGCGGGTGGCGCATCACGAGGTCCTGGCGGAAAGCGGGCAGGCTGGCACGGGGCGGGCTGCGCGCACATGGTAATCATTGCGTTTTCACGCCGCCAGCGCGGCTCATTCAGCGGGCCGTACGGTGGCCCTTGGGCTTTCCGGTGCGCTGGTTTAAGATCATCGCAGAACCCCTGACTGGAACAAGGTGGCCCGCGCCCTGCGCCGGCCGAGCGTGCGACATGAGCACTACCACCGCCCACTGTTGACCTGCCCCCGAAGGCCCTGCGTTCCAGGCGCCCTCGCGGCGCTTTTTTATTGCCCGGGCAACGGCCCGGGAACGCTTTCCAGCCCGCCCGGCGGGCCCGCACGAAGCCACTGCGATGATCAACATTACCCTTCCCGACGGCAGCCGCCGCGAATTCGAAAACCCTGTGAGCGTCATGGAGGTTGCCCAGTCGATCGGCGCCGGCCTGGCCAAGGCCACCATCGCCGGTGCCGTGGATGGCGTGCTGGTCGATGCCAGCGACGTCATCGACCACGACGCCAGCCTGCGCATCATCACCGCCAAGGACGAGGAGGGCGTGGAGATCATCCGCCACTCCTGCGCCCACCTGGTCGGCCACGCCGTCAAGCAGCTGTACCCGGATGTGAAGATGGTGATCGGTCCGGTGATCGCCGAAGGCTTCTACTACGACATCTACTCCGAGCGCCCGTTCACCCCGGACGACATGGCCGCGATCGAGAAGCGCATGGGTGAACTGATCGCCCAGGACTACGACGTCATCAAGAAGATGACGCCGCGCGCCGAAGTGATCGAGATCTTCAAGGCCCGTGGCGAGGACTACAAGCTGCGCCTGATCGAGGACATGGCCGACGACATCCAGGCGATGGGCATGTACTACCACCAGGAATACGTGGACATGTGCCGCGGCCCGCACGTGCCGAACACGCGCTTCCTGAAGGCCTTCAAGCTGACCCGCATCTCCGGCGCCTACTGGCGCGGTGACGCGCAGAACGAGCAGCTGCAGCGCATCTACGGCACCGCCTGGGCCGACAAGAAGCAGCTGGAGGCGTACATCAAGCGCATCGAAGAAGCCGAAATGCGCGACCACCGCCGCATCGGCAAGCAGCAGGACCTGTTCCACCTGCAGGAAGAAGCCCCTGGCCTGGTGTTCTGGCACCCGAAGGGCTGGGCGCTGTGGCAGGTGGTGGAGCAGTACATGCGCAAGGTCTACCGCAACAGTGGCTATGGCGAAGTGCGTTGCCCGCAGATTCTGGACGTGAGCCTGTGGAAGAAGTCCGGCCACTGGGACAACTACCAGGACAACATGTTCTTCACCGAATCGGAGAAACGCACTTACGCGGTCAAGCCGATGAACTGCCCGGGCCACATCCAGGTGTTCAACCAGGGCCTGCACAGCTACCGCGACCTGCCGATCCGCTACGGCGAGTTCGGGTCGTGCCACCGCAACGAGCCGTCCGGCGCGCTGCACGGCATCCTGCGCGTGCGTGGCTTCACCCAGGACGACGGCCACGTGTTCTGCACGGAAAACCAGATCGAGTCGGAAGTGACTGCCTTCCACCAGCAGGCGCTGGCGGTCTACCAGCACTTCGGCTTCGACGAGATCCAGATCAAGATCGCGCTGCGCCCGGAATCGCGCCTGGGTGACGACGCCACCTGGGACAAGGCCGAAGGCGCGCTGCGCTCGGCACTGACCGCCTGTGGCGTGGAATGGCAGGAGCTGCCGGGCGAGGGCGCCTTCTACGGCCCGAAGATCGAGTACCACCTGAAGGATGCCATCGGCCGTACCTGGCAGCTGGGCACGATGCAGGTCGACTTCATGATGCCCGGCCGCCTGGGCGCCGAGTACGTGGACGAGAACAGCCAGAAGAAGCACCCGGTGATGCTGCACCGGGCCATCGTCGGCTCGATGGAGCGTTTCCTGGGCATCCTGATAGAGCACCATGCCGGCCAGTTCCCGGCCTGGCTGGCGCCGACCCAGGTGGTGGTGGCCAACATCACCGACGCCCAGGCCGACTATGTCTCGGGCGTGACCAAAACCCTTGCGGAGCAAGGCTTCCGCGTCAGCTCGGATTTGCGTAACGAGAAGATCGGCTATAAAATCCGCGAGCATACGTTGCAGCGCGTGCCCTACCTGCTGGTCATCGGTGACCGCGAGAAGGAAAATGGGGCTGTGGCGGTGCGTACGCGTTCTGGCGAAGACCTGGGCAGCATGAGCCTGCAGGCCTTCATCGAGCGGCTCCACGCCGAGGGCGCGTAAGCAAAGGTCCGGTCCGGGGGCACAGGCACCCGGGCCGGTTCGATACCCTTGGGAGAACGTAATATCAGCACCCCTGACAACAAACAGAACCGCAAGAATCAGGAAATCCGTGTGCCGCGCGTCCGCGTGATCGGCAGTGACGGAGAAATGATCGGCGTGTTGTCGCGCGACGAAGCGCTGTCCATGGCCGAAGATGAAGGCCTGGACCTGGTCGAAATCCAGCCGCAGGCCGATCCGCCGGTCTGCAAGATCATGGACTTCGGCAAGTTCAAGTTCGAAGCGCAGAAGAAGGCCAGCGAGGCCAAGAAGAAGACCAAGCAGGTCGAGATCAAGGAAGTGAAGTTCCGTCCGGTCACGGACGAGGGCGACTACCAGATCAAGCTGCGCAAGATGCGCGGGTTCCTCGAAGATGGTGACAAGATCAAGGTCAACATCCGCTTCCGTGGCCGTGAAATGAGCCACCAGGAGCTGGGCCGCGAAATGGCCAACCGGATCGAGGCCGATCTGGGCGAGGACATCGTCATTGAATCCCGTCCGCGCCTGGAAGGGCGTCAGATGGTCATGATGATCGCGCCGAAGAAGAAGACCTGAGGCCTGACGGGCTGCCTTTCGGGGCGCCTGGCTGAATGGTTCAGGGTAAGGGGGCGCCGCTGGCGTCCCTTTGCTTTTGTGGCGGGCCGGCGGGTTGCGGATGAAAGGCGGGCAGGGGCTGGTGGCAGGGCCGTTTTGCCTGTATCATGCCCGGCTCGACCCACCCAGGACGGGTCGTACGCCGATCATGGCAGGACGGAAAGAGCGGCCCAGGCCGCCGCCAGATCAGTCAGAAACCAGGGTCAAATCCCATCAAGGACATTGCAATGCCCAAGATCAAGACCAACCGGGCAGCGGCCAAGCGTTTCCGCAAGACCGCCTCGGGCAAGTACAAGTGCGGCCACGCCAACCGTAGCCACATCCTCACGAAGAAAGCGACCAAGCGTAAGCGTAATCTGCGTCAGACGGGCCATGTCCGTGCAGAAGACGCAGGCCGTCTGGACCGCATGCTCCCTTACCTCTGAGGAACTGAAAAATGGCACGAGTTAAGCGTGGCGTACAGGCGCGTCGCCGCCACAAGAAGATTCTGGATCTCGCCAAGGGCTATTACAACGCCCGTCGCAAGGTCTTCCGCGTTGCCAAGCAGGCGGTCATCAAGGCACAGCAGTACGCCTACATCGGCCGTAAGCAGAAGAAGCGCAACTTCCGTTCGCTGTGGATCACCCGCATCAATGCGGCTGCCCGCATCAACGGCCTGAGCTACAGCCGCTTCATGAACGGCCTGCTGAAGGCCGGCATCACCCTGGATCGCAAGGTCCTGGCTGACATCGCCGTGCACGACGCAGCCGGTTTTGCCGCGCTGGCCGAAAAGGCCAAGGGCGCGCTGGCGGCATAAGTCCTTCCCGATGCCGTAACCGTTCACTCGGAACGGTGTCAGGTCAAGGCAATGCATGGGGAAGGGCGCAAGTCCTTCCCCATTCTTTTTTGGGTCCCGGTGCGGCCACTGCGGCAGCGCGGGGACGGCGGTGGCGACAGGGGTCGGCCCTTCGCGCATCGCGATGGCAGATCGACTGGAGTTCCGGCCCCCCATGAGCGACATCCAATCCCTCACCACCCAGGCGCTGGCCGATGTGGCCGCCGCACAGAGCCCTGACGTGCTGGAACAGCTGCGCGTGGCCCTGCTTGGCAAGAGCGGCAGCATCACCTCGCAGCTCAAGCAGCTCGGTGCCCTGCCGGCCGAGGAGCGCAAGGCCGCCGGTGAAGCGATCAACCAGGCCCGCGACACACTGACCCGTGCGCTGGCCGAGCGCAAGGCGCTGCTGGAAGACGCCGCACTGGACGCGCGGCTGGCTGCCGAAGCCATCGACATCACCCTGCCGGGCCGCAATGGCGACCGCGCTGGCCTGCATCCGATCACCCGTACCTTGGAACGCATCACCGGTATTTTCGGCCGGCTGGGCTACGAGCTGTCGGAAGGGCCGGAGATCGAGGATGACTGGCACAATTTCGAGGCGCTGAATTTCCCGCCGCACCACCCGGCGCGCGCCATGCACGACACCTTCTACTTCGGCGACGGCCGCCTGCTGCGCACGCATACCTCCGGTGTGCAGGTGCGCTACATGGGCGACCACGCGCCGCCGCTGCGCATGATCGCTGCCGGCAAGGTGTACCGCAGCGACAGCGACCAGACCCATTCGCCGATGTTCCATCAGGTCGAAGGCCTGCTGGTGGACGAGCACTCGACCTTCGCCGACCTGAAGGGCACGCTGGCAGAATTCGTGCGCGCGTTCTTCGAGCGCGATTTCGAGATGCGCTTCCGTCCCAGCTACTTCCCGTTCGTCGAACCGGGTGCGGAAGTGGACATCGCCTGGCAGCAGCCCGATGGCAGCACCCGCTGGCTGGAAGTGCTCGGCTGCGGCATGGTGCATCCGAACGTGCTGCGCAATGTCGGCATCGATCCGGAGCGTTACACCGGCTTTGCCTTCGGCATGGGCGTGGAGCGTTTCGCGATGCTGCGCTACGGCGTCAACGACCTGCGCGCGTTCTTCGAGAACGATGTGCGGTTCCTGAAGCAGTTCGCGTAAGCCGCAACCGTGTAGAGCCGGGCCATGCTCGGCTGCCTTTCTGGATGGACGCCTCCTTGCGCATGCGCTGGGCGACCACAAAAACCGCAACGGGAGGCACGCCTCCCACCAGGGTGACACCATGAAATTCTCCGAAAACTGGCTGCGCAGCCACGTCCCGACCTCCGCCTCGCGCGATGAGCTGAGCGCGGTGCTGACCGCCATCGGCCTGGAAGTGGAAGAAGTATCCGCGCTGGGCGAAGGCCTCGATCACGTGGTCGTGGCACGCATCGTCGAGGCCGCGCGCCACCCGGAAGCCGATCGCCTGCAGGTGTGCAAGGTCGATGCCGGGCAGGGCGAGCTGCTGCAGATCGTCTGCGGTGCGCCGAACGCCCGCGCGGGCCTGGTCGCGCCACTGGCGATGGTCGGTGCGCAGATCGGCGAGCTGAAGATCAAGCCGGCCAAGCTGCGTGGCGTCGAGTCCAACGGCATGCTGTGCTCGGCCAAGGAGCTGGGCCTGGACAACGATGCCTCCGGCCTGCTGGAACTGCCCGATGACGCCCCGGTCGGCCAGACCCTGGTCGAGTACCTGGGCCTGCCGGACGCCAGTATCGAAATCAAGCTGACCCCGAACCGCGCCGACTGCTTCAGCCTGCGCGGCATCGCCTACGACGTCGCCGCCGCTACCCGCAGTGAAGTGCTGGATTTCGCCGCCGACGCCATTCCGGCTGCCGGCAGCCGTGAGCTGGCCATCCAGCTCGACGCTGGCGCCGAAGCGCCGCGTTATCTGGGCCGTGTGATCGAGGGCGTCAACGCTGCCGCCAAGACCCCACTGTGGATGGCCGAGCGCCTGCGCCGCAGTGGCGTGCGTCCGGTCTCGCTGCTGGTCGACATCACCCAGTACGTGATGCTGGAACTGGGCCAGCCGATGCATGCCTACGACCTGGCCACCCTGCAGGGCAGCATTGCCGTGCGCCGTTCGCGCGCGGGCGAGACGCTGAAGCTGCTGGACGGCCGCGATGCCGCGCTGGACGACAGCTTCCTGGTGGTCACCGACGCCGATCGTGCGGTCGGCCTGGCCGGCCTGATGGGCGGCTTCGACACCCGTGTCACCGACGCGACCACCGCCGTGTTCCTGGAGGCCGCGCACTTCGCGCCGGCCGCGATCATGGGCCGTGGCCGCAAGCTGGGCCTGCACACCGATGCCGGCCACCGCTTCGAGCGCGGTGTCGATCCGGCACTGCCGCGTACCGCGATCGAGTACGCCACCCGCCTGGTGCTGGACCTGGCCGGCGGTACCCCGGCGCCGGTCACCGAAGCTGTGCGCGAGGCCGATCTGCCGCAGCCGGCCACGATCGTGCTGCGCCGCACGCGCATCACCCGCGTGCTTGGCATCACCATTGACGATGCCGAAGTCGAGCGCATCCTGCGTGCGCTGGGCATGGACGTGGCCGCCACCGCCGACGGCTGGCAGGTCACCGCGCCGAGCCGCCGCTTCGATATCGCCATCGAAGAGGACCTGATCGAAGAACTGGCCCGCATCCACGGTTACGAGCAGATCCCGACCACGCTGCCGGGCGGTGCCTCGCGCGTGGCGATGCCGAGCGAGACCCAGCTGGACGCGCTGAGCGTGCGCCGCCAGCTGATCGCTCGCGACCTGCAGGAAACCGTCAATTTCGCCTTCGTCGACGACGCACTGCTGGCCCAGTGGCAGCTGCGCGACGCCCTGGTGCCGCTGGCCAACCCGCTGTCGGCCGAACTGGCGGTGATGCGCCCGTCGCTGCTGCCGGGCCTGGTTGCCACCCTAGGCCGCAATGCCGCTCGCCAGCTCGGCCGCGTGCGCCTGTTCGAGCTGGGTCGGGTGTTCGCCCAGCAGGCCGGAGATGCGTCGCTTGGCGAAAGCCAGCCGGCACCGCTGGAAACCCCGCGCGTGGCCGCTGCGGTCTGCGGTGATGCGCAGGCGGTGCAGTGGGGCCTGCCGACCCGCAAGGTCGATTTCCATGACCTGAAGGGTGACCTCGAATCGCTGGCGGCTGCCAGTGGCGCGCAGCTGGAGTTCCGTCCGTCGGCCCGCGCCTACGGCCACCCGGCGCGTTCGGCCGAGGTGTTGCGCGATGGCGTGGCGATCGGCTGGATCGGCCAGGTTCACCCGCGCCTGGCCAGGGCGATGGGCATCGAAGCCGACGTCTACGCCTTCGAACTGGACCTGGAACCGCTGACCGCCCGCCGCCTGCCGCGTGCCGGCGAACTGTCGCGCTTCCCGGCGGTGCGCCGCGACCTGGCATTCCTGGTGCCTGAACAGGTGGCCTGGGCCGATCTGGCGGCGACCGTCCGCCAGGCCGCCGGCCCGTTGCTGCGCGACCTGAACCTGTTCGACCGCTATGTCGGCCAGGGCGTCGAGCCGGGATTCAAGAGTCTCGCTATGGGCTTGATTTTGCAGGACAAGTCGCGCACTCTGACGGACCGCGACGTGGAAGCGGTGGTGGCCGAGGCGGTCACTGCCATCGAGCGTGAACACCACGCCCGGATCCGCGGCTGAGCGGGCAGCACTCGGGGGTAGCAGGCAATGGCATTGACCAAGGCGGAGATGGCGGAAAAGCTGTTCGACGAAGTCGGTCTGAACAAGCGGGAAGCCAAGGAATTCGTCGACGCGTTTTTCGATGTGCTGCGTGAAGCATTGGAACAGGGACGTCAGGTGAAGCTGTCGGGCTTCGGTAATTTCGATCTGCGGCGCAAGAACCAGCGCCCGGGTCGCAACCCCAAGACCGGCGAGGAAATTCCGATTTCCGCCCGTACGGTGGTCACCTTCCGTCCGGGCCAGAAGCTCAAGGAGAGGGTGGAAGCTTATGCTGGATCCGGGCAGTAACCGCGAACTACCGCCGATTCCGGCCAAGCGCTACTTCACCATCGGTGAAGTCAGCGAGCTGTGCGACGTCAAGCCGCACGTCCTGCGCTACTGGGAAACCGAGTTTCCCAGCCTTGAGCCGGCCAAGCGCCGAGGCAACCGCCGCTACTACCAGCGCCACGACGTGCTGATGGTGCGGCAGATCCGCAGCCTGCTGTACGAACAGGGCTACACCATCGGTGGTGCACGCCTGCGTCTGGACGGCCCCGATGCCCGCGAGGAATCGGCGCTGAGCAACCAGATCATCAAGCAGGTGCGCATGGAGCTGGAAGAAGTGCTGCAGTTGTTGCGCCGCTGATCCCATTTCCATCGTAATCCGCTATACTTCACGGCCCGCCGCACTGGCGGGCACATCGCAGCATCAGTCGGGGCGTAGCGCAGCCTGGTAGCGCATCTGCCTGGGGGGCAGAGGGTCGTCGGTTCGAATCCGGCCGTCCCGACCACTGTGATGAATCAAGAAGCCTGCGCAGCAATGCGTGGGCTTTTTTGTACGCGCTGCTGATGCCGATGATCAGTCTTCAGCGAAGCGGTAGATCAGCTCCGGGTCGCCGTCATCCAATCCGTGCACGATGCCGCTGTCTATGAATCCCGACGCAACGAGCAGTCGCTGCATGCCGATGTTGGAGGCATGGGTCGAGGTGAACAGCTTGCCGCGACCGCGCCGTGCAACCGCGTGCCGCAGCAGTGCGGTGCCGATGCCTTGGCCGCGCCGCTCGCGCGATACCATCAGCATCTCGACGAAGGCCTCGCCGAAGAAGTGGTGATGCATGACCAGGTAGCCAACGACCCTGCCGTCCTGCTCGGCGACCTGCAGGCCGCCGTGTGCCAGGCAGTTGCCAATCTGCATGATCCGCTCTGGATCAATGGCTGCCACGCTGTCGAGCGCGATCAAGGCATCCGCGTCCTGGGGGCTGCCGTTACGCAGGCACGGAGAACGGGACGTCCGGCTTATCGCGGGCGGAGCTGCAGCAACAGGCCGCCACCCGATACAAAACAGGCGAGCAGGACGATGATCGACAGCGGCAGGTGGAATTCATTGCGACCGAGCAGGGCAAACACCAGGTGGATCAGCGCCGTGCCAATGCCGAGCGCACCACAAACCAGTGCATAGCCGCGCGCCGTGGAGGTGCCCAGCAGGGTATGGCGATATCCCCAAAGCACGGCGCCGACTGCGAACAGGTTGAACAGCAGGAAGCCCTGGATGCCGCCGGGCACATGGAACATGGTCCATTCCTGCCAGAACGCAGCGTCGATCTGATGCAGGATCAACGCCAGCAGCGTCGCCAGATACCATCGTTCCATGTCGTGCTCCCTGCCATGCAGGCCATAGTCTATCGACTCCGCCTTGCACGCACGCCTACGCGCCACAGCCAGCGCGTGGCAGGCAGTCAATACACCCGGAACTCGGCACGGCAGCCGTCGCTGACCCACACGCCGCGACGGTCCCAGCCCCAGTTGCGGTCCTCGATGCAGGTCGTCACCGATTTCTGCTTGACCAGCCGCACCTCGTGGCGGACGCGGATGCGGCACTCCTTGTCCTTGTTCTCGTAGGACTCGCAGACCAGGCGTTCACCCTCGTTGTCGCGATCACGGCCACGGCCACGTCCCGGCCAGCGCCCGTATCCGTCGGCGACGAACTCGGCGCGGCAGCCGTCGGTCACCCATAACGTGCGGCGGCTCTGGCCCCAGTTCTGGTTCTCCGCGCAGCGGGTGACCGACAGTTGCCTGGCCAGGCGCATCGGGCCCTCGATGGGGCATTGCTCGGTCTTGTTGAACTGGGATTCGCAGCGCAGCGCTGGAATGTGATCAGTGTCGTAGTCCTGGGCGGCCACGGCGGTGGCGGCCAGCAGCAGGGCAAGGACGGCACCGGTGATCGGCAGCAGCGGGCGAAGAGTCATGGGGAGCCTCGAGCGGGGGATTCGGGCGGCAAGAATGACCCAGCACGGGGCCGTCGGAACGCATCGTTCCGGAAGTGGCTCAGTAAGGATTTAGTAGTGCGCACCGGCCCATGCAGAGGCTTACATCCCGTATCATCGCTGCACATCCGATCGCATCGGTTTACACCTTCTTACATGTCTTCCACGCCTGTCGGCGCAGCCTGTAGCTGCCGTCACTGGTGTGCGGGCGGCCTGTGCGGGAGGATGCGCGGACCACGACGACCACAGGGGGTTGCGTTGATCAGCAGTACCGTCATTCATCGCTCGGCCGACGCAGGCGGCGCCGAGGTGCGGGTCCTGGACACCACGTTCAAGGGCAAGCACGTGTTCACTGCCTGGGGCCTGCGCGGGCCGGAACTGACCCGCAGCGCGGACCCGGTTGCGACCGTGGCCGCACGCAAGGCGCTGCACGCGGTTGCCGGCCACAGCGAAGGGCCGCGCAGCCCGGAAGTGTTCATCGCCAACCAGTCGGCGGTGGCGATCACGGTCTATCGCCTGCTTACCGAAGCGCGCTCCGGCGATGCCATCTTCTTCCTGTGCGATTCCCAGGCGGTGGTCGAATGGCTGATTACCGCGCTGGAAGTGCAGGGCGCGGACTGATTCCGCGTTCCGGCGCGCATTGATTCACGCCAGCGCCGCGTCCACGGCGGCCCGCGCATGCAGTGCAGTGGTATCGAACAGCGGCACTGTGCTGTCCTCCGACCGTACCAGCAGCATGATCTCGGTACAGCCGAGGATGATGGCCTCGGCGCCGCGCGCGACCAGTCTCTCGATCACGCCGGCGTAGACCTGTCGTGAGTGTTCGCTGACCACGCCGGCGATCAGTTCCTGGTAGATGATGTCGTGCACGCTGCGACGATCATCGGCTTCGGGAACCAGGACCTCCAATCCGAAGCGATCCTGCAGCCGGCCGCGGTAGAAGTCCTGCTCCATGGTGAAGGCGGTGCCGAGCAGGCCCACCTTTCGCGCCCCTGCCTGCACGATGGCCTGGGCGGTGGGGTCGGCGATATGCAGCAGTGGCAGTGGGCAGGCCGCCTCGATGCGGTCGGCCAGCGTGTGCATGGTGTTGGTGCAGACCAGCAGCAGTTCGGCACCACCGGCCTGCAGGCGCCGTGCGGCCTCAACCATGTGGTCGCCCAGTGCATCCCAGTCGCCGTCGTGCTGCAGCTGCTTGATCGGGGCGAAGTCCACCGACCACAGCAGCAGCTGCGCCGAATGTGCGCCACCGAGGCGCTGCCGCACGTCCTCGTTGATGAGCCGGTAATACTGCGCGGAGCTTTCCCAGCTCATGCCGCCGATCAGGCCAAGGGTCTTCATGCACAGCTCCATGCCGGGGAGCCGTCATTGCAGCACAGCCGATGCGGGAGTTGCACAACACATTAGCGATTGCTAATGTGTTGACCATGATCGAGAACGCCCTGTTCAAGGCGCTGGCCGACCCGACCCGCCGCCACATCTTCGAAAAGCTGGCCGAGGGCGGGCAGCATGCCAGCGCGCTGCGCGAGGGCGTGGCGATCAGCCAGTCTGCGATGTCCCAGCACCTGGCAGTGCTGCGCGATGCCGGGCTGGTGAGCGAACAGCGCCAAGGCCGCTTCGTCTACTACGAGGTCGATCCGCGCGGACTGGCCCACATCGGCAACTGGCTGCAGCGCTACCGGGCCTACTGGCCCGCGCGTATGGATGCCTTGCAGGATCTGCTGAAGGAGATGGATTGATGGACGACGTTCTGAACGAAGCGGCTCCTGCGTTGGTGATGGAGCAGTGGCTGCCAGCGCCACCGGAACGGGTCTGGCGCGCACTGTTGGACCCGGCGCTGCGTGAGCGCTGGTTGCCTGCGGCCGATCTTGCCGATCCGCAGCCTTGCCTGCGCGAGGAGGGGCGGGAGCTGGGTTTCCGCTTGCGCGATGCGCAGCCCCCACATCTGCACAGTCTGGTGTGTTTCCGGCTGCGCGCGGATGAGGGTGGAGGGACAGTGCTGACCATCGTGCATCGGCTCACTGACCGGCGTTCTCTGATCCCGCCGGCTTCCAACGATGAGCATCGCACGGTGATGCGCGCGGCTTGAACCAGCGCTTGGATCGAACGCTATAGGGAGCAGGCACATGCGGGACAGGATGCAGCTGGTACCGATGGTGGTGGAACGCAGCGAGCGCGGCGAGCGTTCCTATGACATCTACTCGCGGCTGCTGCGCGAGCGCATCATCTTTCTCAACGGCGAAGTCGATGACACCGTGTCGGCGCTGGTCTGTGCGCAGCTGCTGTTCCTGGAATCGGAAAACCCGGAGAAGCCGATCCATCTGTACATCAACTCGCCAGGCGGAGTCATTTCCAGCGGCTTGGCGATGTACGACACCATGCAATACATCTCGGCCCCGGTGCATACGCTGTGCATGGGCACCGCGCGGTCGATGGGTTCGTTCCTGCTGATGGCCGGCGAGCCCGGTCACCGCGCGGCGTTGGCCAATGCCAGCCTGCACGTGCACCAGCCGCTGGGCGGGGTGCAGGGCCAGGCTTCGGACATCTTCATCCACGCCGAGGAAATGCAGCGCACCAAGCAGCGCATCACCCGGCTGTATGCGCAGCATTGCGGACGCAGTGTCGAGGAGGTCGAGCAGACCCTGGACCGCGATCGTTTCATGAGTGCCGAGCAGGCATGCGAATGGGGCCTGATCGACCAGGTACTGGTACGGCGCGACGAGCACGCGGCCTGAGCCTGCCTCTGTAACCACCACATCCACGCTGTGCTGTATGTGCCGCGAGTTGCAGACGCACTCTATGCTGGTACGGTCTTCTGAAGTGGATCTGCGCCATGGCCCTGCATACCTGGTGGTGGTTCCTCGCCACGGTGTTCGTTCTGTGTGGCACGCCGGGGCCGAACATGCTGCATATCCTCGGCCGCAGCGTCGGACTCGGCTTCCGCGGCAGTGTACCTGCGATGGCCGGCTGCCTGCTGGCGATGCTGCTGGTGCTGGCCGCGTCCGCTGCTGGCCTGAGCGCATTGCTTCATTCCTCGCCGATGCTGTTCGAAGTGCTGCGCTATCTGGGCGTGGCCTACCTGGCCTGGCTGGGCCTGAAGGCATGGCGCGACAGCTGCCGTCCCGCGCCTACGGTGACGGTGGATGCCGCACTGCCGATGATGCCGACGCTTGGTGCCTGGACCGTGTTCCGTGGTGGCCTTCTGGTGGGCATGAGCAATCCCAAGCTGCTGCTGTTCGCGGCGGCGTTCCTGCCGCAGTTCGTTGACCCGTCACGTGGCCAGGCGTTTCAGTACAGCGTGCTGGTGGCCACCTTCGCCGCTTGCGAACTGTTCTGGTACGTGATGTATGCAGCCGGTGGCCATGGCCTGCGCCGCTGGCTGGCCGAACCCTTTGCGCGACGATGGTTCGAGCGGTTGGTCGGTAGCGTGTTCCTGGCGTTTGCCGTCGCGCTGCTGCGCTTTCGTCCGCGCTGATTCACGCCGCGCACGCGGCCTGTTCACGACTGCCGCATCGGTGACGGCCTAGCCTGATCATCCAGTACGCAGTCCCCGCAGGGAAAGGTTTGACATGATCAAGTGGGCCATCATCTTCGCCATCATCGGTGTGATCGCAGGCGTGCTCGGCTTCGGTGGCATCGCCGGTGCCTCGGTCGGCATCGCCAAGTTCCTGTTCTGGGCCGGCATCATCATCGCCGTGGTGCTGTTCCTGCTCGGCATGACCGTGGCCAAGAAGGTCAGCTAGCGTTGATCGCGCAGCAGCGTGCTCAGTGCGCGCTGCTGCGCGAAAACAGGTTGATCACGAGTACACCGGCGCAGATCAGGCCGATGCCGATCAGCGCGGGTGCATCCAGGCGCTGCTTGAACACCACCAGCCCGATCAGCGAGATCAGCACGATGCCGACGCCGGACCAGATCGCGTAGGCGATGCCGGTCGGGATCGACTTCATGGTCATCGACAACAGGTAGAAGCACAGTCCATAGCCGACCAGTGCGCCCAGTGTCGGCGCCAGCCGGCTCATGCCGTCGGACGCCTTCAGCAGTGATGTGGCAATCACTTCCAGCACGATGGCAGCGGCAAGGTAGAGATAGGAATTCATTGACCGCTCCAGCTCATTGCGCTCAGTTTCAGCGCCTGATCGGCCATGGTCAATGCGCTGGCACGTTCCTGCGCGTCGAGCGGGTAGGCCGTGGCCCAGCAGCCATTGGCAGCGCGCCGCGCGCCGCGTACCGTTGGCGTCGCCAGGGAATACGGCCAGCATCGCACGCTTCCAGGTACGCCAAGCGCTGCCTTGCGGCGCGAACAGGAGCGGATACGGGCGTGGCGGGAAGAAACCGACTGGACGGTACGACTGTAGCGCAGGCCCACCGCGTTGCCGCGCGCTGCCGGCCAAGGTCGGCAGCGGAGCCATCATGCGTCGATGCGGGCGAAACGCGGTTGCGGTCCGTGCTCGCCCGGCACCTGCTCGACGAACATGGCGTACGGGCGTACCCACAGGCCACCTTCGCCATACAGCGCGCGGTACAGCACCATCGGTTGCAGGGTCTCACTGCTGCGGACGATGTCGAGCACTTCGTACTCGCCGCCCTTGAAGTGGCGGTAGCGGCCTGGGGCCAGGGTGGGTAGCGGACTCAGCTCAGCCATGGGCGGCGCGACTCACTTGCGCGCCGGGCTGGCCGGCTTCGCGCAGTAGGCATCGATGGCTTCGGCGGTGTTGGCCAGGCCCTGTGCCTGCGCCAGTTCCCACGGACGTTCGCAACGCTGGCTGTGCTCGCACCACTGGTAGCCGGCCGAACCGATGCAACCGTGGGCATCGCGGTCGCCACCGACCTTCGGCGTGGCAGGCGAAGTGGCCGCCGTATCGGCACGCGCAGCGGCCTGATGCTGGTTGGCACAGGCGGACAGCACCAGCAGGGCTGGAATCAGAAGAAGCGCTTTCATCGGGCGGGCTCCGTGCCTAAAGCGACAGTGTCTGCCGCAAATAGCCCTGCAGCAAGCGCTCAGTGCATGGCGGCGCGGATCAGTTCCTCGATGAGCACGAGGTAGCTGGCCACGAAGTAGAACTTCAGCAACGTCCAACGCTGCTGCGAGAAGAAGGTGCGCATGTGGAAGGGGCCCCTGTTGGTGACGGTAGTGTGAAGCTCCGCCAACTCCGTGACAAGGGTCACGAAAGGGGACTCACTAAACGGCCTCAGGGATGTGATGGCGGGGCGCCCTGACAGCGCGGCGCGGCATTTTCGTACAAATCTGATGGGCCATCCCGGAGGCGATCGCTAGCCTGATGGGGTACCGGTGCTCAGGGCCTTCCGTCGCCGGCTTGATCCATTCCGCAGGAGTCTCCAATGGTCATTACCGTTCAATGCAATGCCCGGCACTGGTCCGTACTGGACCCGCAGGCGCATGACGCAACCCGTTATGCACGGGGTGCCGAGGCCTTCGATGTCGCCGCAGCGCGGGCCCAGGAGCACCACCGCCGCACCGGCCAGTGCAGCACGGTACGGGTCGAGGCGCTTGGCAATTTCGTGGACGCACTCCACTTCGGACGTTGACACCACCCAGCCGAGGTGCAGTCAGCCACGGTTGAGCTGTTTGAATGGGGAAAGAACCGCCTTGGGGGCGCCCCCTGTCCGCCGGGCCGCGAATCCCGGATGCTTGCGCCATCGTATTCATGTGGAGATTCCGATGGGCAAGGCACTCACCTGGCGCGCCCTGGCCTGCACGCTGCTGCCGATGTTGGCCGCCGCAGGCGGCGCGCAGGCGCAGAGCTATGGCTACGGTTATGACGACGATCGCTATGGCGGTCGCGACGGCGGCGGCATCGTACGCTGCGAATCGATCAAGAACCGCAGCAATGAATGCCGCCTGGAAGGCCGTGCCCGGATGATCCGCCAGTTGTCCGGCTCGCCGTGCGTGGAAGGCGAGACCTGGGGGCAATCGCGCTACGGCGTCTGGGTCACCCAGGGCTGCCGTGCCGAGTTCGTCGGCGACTACCGCCGCGGCGGTGGCTGGGGTGGTGGCCATGGCAACGGCTGGGGCAATGGTGGCAATGGCTGGGGCGGGGGCGAGGTGATCACCTGCCATTCCAACGGTCACCGCCAGGAATACTGCGATGCCCGCATCCGCCGTGGCGTGCGCCTGGTCCGCCAGGATTCACGCAGTGCCTGCATCGAAGGCCAGACCTGGGGCTGGGACCGCCGTGGCATCTGGGTCAGCGACGGCTGCCGGGCGCAGTTCCAGGTGAATTGAGCGCGCCCCTCGAAAATCAGAATAATCTGATACAGCTCACATTTTGAACGTCGTATCTTCTGCGAATCAGGGCACCCCTGCGTGCCCCTGATCCGTCGCGATGAAGTCTGCCGTAACCGGCACGCCCATCCCGCCACCGTCGATACGCTGCCTCAAGGAGTGAGCTGCATGTTGATCCGCCTGCAATGCGAGCAACGCCAATGGCGCGTGCTGCACCCGGACCGGCCCGAACCGATCGAGTTCCGCGACGGTGCCAGAGCCTATGATTTCGCCGAGACCCTTGCACGTCTCCACTTCGTCGACACCGGGCAGCGCGCTGCGGTGCGGGTGGAAGCCAGCGGCGCCTTCGTGGAAGCGGTCAGCTACGGCTGAGGGTTGGGGCTTCCGGCCAGATCCGGTTCTGGGACCCCGCTATCCACGCATGGCGTCGATCTGCTTTGCATCTGGCGTGGGTCTGCGCCTCTGTTCCGCAGTAGATCCACGCCATGCGTGGATCCACGGATTGGCAATCGGCCTCAGCCGGCCGCGCTGAGCGGCGGTGTGCCGGCGGCCAGCTGCGGCCAGCGCTTGAGTACCGCCGCGCGGATGCCCGCGGCATCGATACCGGCTTCGGCCAGCAGGTCTTCACGGCTGGCGTGGTGCTGGTAGCTGTCGGGCAGGCCCAGGTGCAGGATGGGGCGCAGCACGCCTTCGGCGTTGAGCAGCTCACCGACGCCGGAGCCGGCGCCACCGGCCACCACGTTGTCTTCGATCGTCACCAGGCCCTCGTGCTGGGCGGCCACAGCCAGCAACAGCTCGCGGTCCAGCGGCTTGATGAAACGCATGTTGACCACGCTCAGGCCCAGTTCGCGGCCGACCTGCTCGGCGGCGGCTACCGTGCTGCCGAAGGCCAGCAGGGCGATGCGGCTGCCCTGCAGGCGCAGCTCGCCCTTGCCGATCGGCAGGGTGGACAGGTCAGTGCCGGCAGCCACGCCGGTGCCGGTGCCACGCGGATAACGCACGGCTGCCGGGCCGGGGTGCTGCAGGCCGGTGCTGAGCATCTGCCGGCATTCTGCTTCGTTGGAGGGGGCCATCACCACCATGTTCGGCACGCAACGCAGGAAGCTCAGGTCGAGGTTGCCGGCATGGGTCGCGCCGTCCGGGCCGACCACGCCGGCGCGGTCGATCGCGAACAGCACATCCAGGTCCTGGATGGCCACGTCATGCACCAACTGGTCGTACGCGCGCTGCAGGAAGGTCGAGTAGATCGCCACCACCGGCTTGCCCCCCTGGGTCGCCATGCCGGCGGCGAGGGTGACCGCGTGCTGTTCGGCAATGGCCACGTCGAAGTAGCGCTGCGGGTATTCCTTGCTGAAACGCACCAGGCCGGAGCCTTCGCGCATCGCGGGGGTGATGCCGTACAGGCGCGGTTCGGCGGCGGCGGCATCGCACAGCCAGTCGCTGAACACATCGGTGTAGGTCGGCTTCTTGGCACCGGCCTTGGCCACCAGGCCCTTGTCCGGATCGAACGGACCCACCGCGTGGTAGCCGATCTGATCGCCTTCAGCCGGCTCGTAGCCCTTGCCCTTTGTCGTCATCACGTGCAGCAGCTTCGGGCCCTTGGAGGCGCGCAGCGTCTTCAGCGTGGACAGCAGGGCGGGCATGTCGTGGCCGTCGATCGGGCCGGTGTAGTGGAACCCCATTTCCTCGAACATCGTGGACGGCACGAACATGCCCTTCCAGTGTTCTTCCCAGCGCTTCACGAAGCGCGCCGGGTTGTTCTTCTTGTCACCGAGGATCTTCTTGCCGCCTTCGCGCAGCGCATTGAGCGTGCGGCTGCCGGTAGCACGGCCGAGCATCTTGGTCAGGCCGCCGACCGCCTCGGAGATCGACATGTTGTTGTCGTTGAGGATCACCAGCAGGTTCGGTTCCGGCTCCATGCCGCCGGCATGCATCAGCGCTTCGAACGCCATGCCGGCGGTCATCGCGCCGTCACCGATCACGGCCACGATCTTGCGGTCGTCGCCTTCGGACTGGCGGGCGATGGCCATGCCCAGTGCCGCCGAGATCGAGGTCGAGGAGTGGCCGACGCCGAAGGTGTCGTACTCGCTTTCCTCGCGCTTCGGGAACGGCGCGACGCCGTCCTTCTGCTTGACGGTATGGATCTCGTCGCGGCGGCCAGTCAGGATCTTGTGCGGGTAGGTCTGGTGACCCACGTCCCAGACCAGCTGATCGACCGGAGTCTGGTAGAGGTAGTGCAGGGCCACGGTGAGCTCGATCACGCCCAGGCCGGCGGCGAAGTGGCCGCCGCTCTTGCCCACCGATTCGATGAGGTAGGCGCGCAGTTCGTCGGCGACCGCCCTCAATTCGGATTCGTCGAACGTGCGAAGGTCATCCGGAGTCTGGATGCGCGCGAGGCGGGGATAGCGGGCAGAGTCGATCATCATGTTCGCACTTTTTCTGAACGCCCATTTTCGCCCTCAAACGGGGGTGGGGCAAGCAAACGCCGCCGCCCGTGACAGGACGGTGAGGGTTGCATTTTCGGGCGTTCAGGTGCTCAGTTTCGACCGCTTGGGCAATTGCGCCTTCAGGAAGGCCATCTGGTCGGCCAGGATGTTGCGATTGGACAGGATCAGGTGCTCGATCCAGCTGGGCCGGTAGGGGACTGCCAGCAGGGGCATGCCGGCCTGCTGCGGGGTGCGGTCGCTCTTGCGCGAATTGCAGTGGAAGCAGGCGGTGACCACGTTTTCCCAGCAATCCAGGCCGCCCTTGGACAGCGGCACGACGTGGTCGCGGGTGAGCGTGGGGCGGTTGAACTGCTGGCCGCAGTACATGCACAGATGGGCGTCGCGGGCGAACAGGGCCGGGTTGGTCAGGTTCGGTGTCGGATCGATCGCGCGGGAGCGGGCGTGGCCGCGGGCGGCAATGATCGGGTGCAGGTCCATGCCGCTCTGCAGGCCGCTGAAGCGGTTGGTACCGCCGTGGATGTGCAGGCAGGGATCGCCCAGCGTCCAGGCAACCGCTTCGCGGGCGTAGAGGCAGGCTGCGTCCTGCCAGGTGATCCAGTCCAGTACGCGTCCGTGGGCATCAAGCGAGAGCAGCCGGACCGATCCGGGGCGATGCAGCGTCGTGGCGTTGGGCGATGCTTCGGCGCCCGGAGCAGAAAGGGGAGCTCCGGCTTCGATCAGACCCAAGCGTGTAGTGTCTGTCTCCATCGGGAGAACAGCTTATACCTGAATGTTGACGATTTGTGTATCGCCTGTCGGCGATACGCAAATCGTCAACATTCAGGTCCGCGCATTCTTTCTAATCCCCGCGCCTGTCGGTGCGCCCCCTTTAACAAAAGGGGGCTCTTCTCCAGAGGGATTTCGGGGGTTTCCATCCACGCATGGCGTGGATCTACGGTGTCGACCAAGGTCGACACCTACCAGCAGCAGAAATCTGTCGAGGGCGGGGTGGGTCCGGTTGCGGGGGCGTGAGCGCCATGGATGGCGCGACCGAGGCTACAGGGACGTACTTGCGCCGTCCCCCGCAATTGGACCCACCTCGCCATCCCGCAGGAAGCCGGCTGTTGCGGTTGCCGGCCAGCGGCCGGCACTACCGCGGGTGCCGGGCGGCAGCCCGGCTCAGGCGCCGAAGCGCTCGTCGTCCATCGTCATCAGCGGGGCGGCGCCGGACTGGATCGCGGCGGCGTGGCTGAGCGTGCGCGGCAGCACGCGGGCGAAGTAGAAGCGCGCGGTTTCGCGCTTGCCCTGGGCGAAAGCGGCACCGTGCGCGCTGGCATCGGCGGCGGCCACGCTGCGGGCCCACCAGTAGGCCAGCACCACGTAACCCGAATAGAACAGGTAGTCGTAGCTGGCTGCGCCCAGTTCGTCCGGATTGCCGGCCGCGCGCTGCAGCACGTCCATCGTCAGCTTGCCCCATTCGGCGGCCTTGGCGCGCAGCGGGCCAATGAACTCGGCCAGCGCTTCGTTGCCCTCGTGTTCCTTGGTGAAGGCTTCGATCTCGGCCAGCATCAGCTTCAGGCCGGCGCCCTGGCTGGGGGCGGTCTTGCGGCCGATCAGGTCCAGCGCCTGGATGCCGGTGGTGCCTTCATACAGCGTGGTGATGCGCGCATCGCGGGCCAGCTGTTCCATGCCGTGTTCGCGGATGTAGCCGTGGCCACCGAAGCACTGCAGGGCGTTGTAGGTGTTCTCGATGCCCCACTCGGTCTGGCAGGCCTTCGAGATGGGCGTGAGGAAGCTCACCAGGGTGTCGGCGCGCTCGCGCTCGGCGGCATCCCCGGCATGGTGGGCAATGTCGATCAGGGTGGCAGCGTGCAGCGCCAGCAGGCGGCTGCCTTCGACCAGCGACTTCACCGTCAGCAGCATGCGTCGCACATCCGGGTGGACCAGGATCGGGTCGGCCGGCTTGTCCGGGAACCTGGCACCACTCAGGGCGCGCGACTGCAGGCGCTCACGGCTGTACTTCAGTGCGTTCTGGTAGGCGCGCTCGGACAGACCGATGCCCTGCAGGCCAACGCCCAGGCGCGCGGTGTTCATCATGGTGAACATCGCCTGCAGGCCCTTGTGCGGCTGGCCGACCAGGTAGCCCTGTGCGCCATCGAAGTTCATCACGCAGGTGACCGACCCCTTGATGCCCATCTTGTGCTCGATCGAGCCGCAGCGCAGTGCGTTGCGCTCGCCGACGTTACCTTCGCGGTCGACCTTGAACTTGGGGGTGACGAACAGCGAGATGCCCTTGGCGCCCGGAGGGGCGTCGGGCAGCTTGGCCAGCACCAGGTGCACGATGTTGCCGGTCAGGTCGTGCTCGCCGGCGGTGATGAAGATCTTGGTGCCGGTGATCGCGTAGCTGCCATCGGCATTCGGCTCGGCCTTGGTCTTCAGCAGGCCCAGGTCGGTGCCGCAGTGCGGTTCGGTCAGGCACATGGTGCCGGTCCAGCGGCCTTCGATCAGCGGCTTGAGGAAGGCCTCGTGCTGCCAGGCTTCGCCGTGCTGCTTCAGCGCTTCGATGGCACCGTGCGAGAGCAGCGGGAAGTTGCCCCACGCCAGGTTGGCGGCGTTGATCATTTCGTTGAGCGGCACGCCCAGGGTGTGCGGCAGGCCCTGCCCACCCAGTTCCGGCGAGGCGGTCAGGCCGGTCCAGCCGCCATCGACGAACTGGTCGTAGGCCTGCTTGAAGCCGGGCGGGGTGGTCACTTCACCGGTGGCCTGGTCGAGCACGCAGCCGATCTCGTCGCCGACGCTGTTGAGCGGGGCCAGCACGGTGGCGCTGAAGCGGCCGGCTTCCTCCAGCACGGCATCGACCACGTCGGCGGTGGCGTCGGTGAAGCCCAGGCGGGCGAACAGGGGTTCGACCTTGAGCACATCGTGCAGGGCGAAACGGAGGTCGGAAAGCGGGGCGGTGTAGCTGCTCATCGGTACGTCTCGGTTTGATCAGGGCAGGGGAGAGTGGCGCCAGGCGCCGCGACGGAAGGTGGAAATCAGCGCAGCACGCCCGGCAGGCCGGGCGCCTGGTTGAGGGTGCTGCGGCTGCTGATATCGAAGCTGCGCTGCTTCTTTTCCTGCGGCGTGGCCGCCACCGTTCCCTTCAGGCCGTAAGCCAGGGTGCGGTTGCTGGCCAGCGCGTCGGCCACCACCAGGCGTGCGGCCGAGCTGGGCACGAGGTCAACATTGATGACATCGGCTGAGGTGCCGCCAATGGAGATGCCCGGCTTGGCCTGCAGGGTGCCGGCGTCGCTGTCGCCGACGGTCAGCGCCAGCGCGACGTCATCGAAGGTCATGGGCATGGAGCTGTAGTTCTGCAGGCGCAGGGCCACGGTCCAGTTGCCGTCGGCGCGCACGGTCAGCTGCTGGAGGCTGGCCGCCGGTTCCGAAACACGCTTGACGATGCCGTTGTTGCAGGCAACAAGGGCGAGGGTGCACAGGACGATCAAGGCGATACGGAAACGGTGGAGCATGGGCGCAGTTCCTCTGAAGGGGTGCGTTGGATAAGCATACTACGGCGTATGGTCGTTTGGATCGCCTGTGGCGACCCGTCGCAGAGGGTAGCGCGTGAAGATGGCGGCCGGGCGTGCGCGGCGCCGGATGGCGCGCGCGTGGTGCGCCGGATGCGGGGAGGTTCAGTCGGCGGGTGTATCGCGAATCGGGGCCATCAGGCGCAGCGGGCCGAGGTCGTAGCCCATCGTCTCGGCCTTGGCTTTCAGCTGTTCGAACTGGGCGCGATCCATTTCCGGCAGGCGCGAGAGGATCCACAGGTACTTTCGGTCCGGTTCACCGACCAACGCCCACTGATAGTCCGGGTCCAGTGCCAGGACCCAGTAGTCGGCCCAGACCAGTGGCACCCAGCTCAGCCAGTCCGGAACGAATCGCACCTGCAACTGGCCGGGATGGCCGGCAACCGGGCGCGCCACGCCTTCAGCAACCACGCGTTCTCCGTCGCCGTTGCGGCAGGCATTGGTGACGCTGATGCGGCCATCGCGGCGCAGCCCGTAGTTGGCGGTGATATCGCCCACGCATTGCTTCTGGAACGAAACCGGAAGATGCGCAATCTCGTGCCACTGGCCGGCGTAGCGATCGATGTCCAGGCGCTCGACCGCGCGCACCGGCTCGGCGGCCAAGGCCGGGCAGGTGGCGAGCAGCAGGAATGCGAGCAGGGCAGGGCGCAGAGGCATCGGCGTACTCCGTTCAGGAGTCCTGAGCTTAGGCGAGCGGCCAAGGCCACGTGTAAAGGTTCCATGCGCCGGCAACCATTGCCGCCGACTTTTGCAACTACTGCTCGAACGGGCGTTGACTGCGCTCGTCGCCGTCAAAAGTAAGCGTTCGCGTATGCAGCGTGCCGCTGCTCATATCCCATTTGAAGGTGTCCAGCCCTCCGCCGCCGGTTCCCTTGGAATGCAGGCGTACTGCGCCGCGGGTCAGATTGTCGGTGAGCAGCAGTTGCGCGGAGCCGTCGGCGTCCACACGGAGTCCGGCCCGGTCCCGCCACCGGTCCTCGCCCTGTCCCTTCGGGGCATCCAGGGCAAGAGCGACGCTGTCGTCCTCGAATGTACTCAGGCCGCCTCGCTCGGCGCCGGAAGCATCGAAAATCAGGATGCCCGCGGCGCGGCTTCGTCGCCCGTCTTCTGCGCTGTCCTGGCCAATCTCCACCCGCACCACGCCGTGCTCGTCGAGTACCTGCAGCTGCCGCGTGCTCAAATGATCGACGTGTAATGGGGCATCGCGCTGCGAAAGCAGCCAGGCCGTGACTGCGGCCAGGCCCAGCAACAACATGGACAGCCCGGCAACCAGCCAGTGCAGGCGTCGCAGCGATTGCTGCAGTTGGGGTAGAGAAGGTGCGTCATCCATGTCATCAGTGCTCCATACAGTGGACCAAGGACAGTACTACAGAGCCGGCAGGCACGGTCACGCAAAAAAAAAGACCTGCATTTCTGCAGGTCTCTGAAGATGGTGGCCGAAGACGGAATCGAACCGCCGACACGGGGATTTTCAATCCCCTGCTCTACCAACTGAGCTACTCGGCCAAATTGTGTGGCAATCACGATCAACTGCGATTCCCGAAAAAAAGACCCGCATTTCTGCAGGCTGTCGAACGTGGTGGCCGAGGACGGAATCGAACCGCCGACACGGGGATTTTCAATCCCCTGCTCTACCAACTGAGCTACTCGGCCACGTGTTTCATTGCAGCGAGGTCGCTGCCAAGGACGCGCATATTACGGAGGTCGGCCGCCTACGGCAAGCATTTTGGCAAAAAACCTTCACATTGCCGTCTGCGTGGATGCAAGTGCTTGATCCTCCGTCACGAGGCAGAGGGCAGTGCCCTGAGTGCCGGTTCATCGGCGCCGCGACGCGGTGATCATCGCCTGCGGCAGAAATCAGCGGGCCACGGTGATCGGCAAAGCTGCGCCGGCAAGGGCTGCACGCGGCCAAGGCCAAGCTTGGCGATGGAACGCTGTTTTCGTGGGCGCCATCGGGGATGGCTGCGGCGTAGTGTCGGTACTCCTTTCCCAATGCTGGCAACAGCGGAGACTTGGCCATGTCCGATTCCTCGACCACCTCCCGCATCGTGCTTGCGTCGCGTCCGCAGGGAGCGCCCACTGCGGCCAACTTCCGCCTGGAGCAGGCAGCGCTGCCGGTACCGGCGGACGGCGAGGTACTGCTGCGCAACCGCTATCTGTCGCTTGACCCGTACATGCGTGGACGCATGGATGAGGGACCGTCCTATGCCGCGCCGGTGGCGGTGGGCGCGGTGATGGAAGGGCAGACCGTGGCCGAGGTGCTGCAGTCCAACGCCGAGGGTGTAGCTGCAGGTGAGCTGGTGCTGGCGCCGGGTGGCTGGCAGACCCACGCGGTGCTGCCGGCCACGGCACTGGGGCGCCGCCTGGACCCGGCCGGACTGCCGCTGAGTACGGCGCTGGGGGTATATGGCATGCCCGGCTTCACCGCCTATTCCAGCCTGCATGAAATCGCCCGTCTGAAGCCGGGCGAGACGTTGGTGGTGGCTGCCGCAACGGGGCCGGTCGGCGCGACCGTGGCGCAGCTGGCCAAGCTGCAGGGCGCGCGCGTAGTGGCTATCGCTGGTGGCGAGGCCAAGCGTGCCTATCTGCAGACGCTGGGCGTGGACGTGGCGCTGGATCATCGCGCGGCTGATTTTGCCGAGCAGCTGCGCGCGGCGGTACCTGCCGGCATCGACGTGTACTTCGAGAATGTCGGTGGCCATGTGCTGGATGCAGTGCTGCCGCTGCTCAACAACTTCGCCCGCATTCCGGTGTGCGGCACCATCGCCACCTACAACGAGCGGGGCGTCGAGCAGCCCGGCCCGGACCGGTTGCCGGCACTGTTCAGCCAGATCCTGCGCCAGCGCCTGACCGTGCGTGGCTTCATCGTGCACGACTTCAACCATCTGTGGCCGGACTTCGAACGTGAGATGCGGCAGTGGCTGCGCGAAGGCCGCATCCAGTACCGCGAGGATGTGGTGGAAGGGCTGGAGAATGCGCCGGAGGCGTTCTTCGGGCTGCTGCAGGGACGCAACTTCGGCAAGCTGGTGGTGAAGCTGGATTGAGGGCTTGGCGGTGTGCCGACCAAGGTCGGCACCCACTTCAGGCAGTCGAGGCCTTTTCCCTGCGCAGCAGTTCGCGCTTGCGTGCCACGCCCCAGGCATAGCCGGACAGGTCGCCGTCGTGGCGCACCACGCGGTGGCAGGGGACTGCCACCGCCAGCGGGTTGCTTGCGCATGCACGTGCCACCGCACGACTCGAGCGTGGCGCACCGATACGCGCAGCGACATCCGCATAGGAGGCGGTTTGTCCACGCGGGATCTGTTGCAGCGCCTGCCACACCCGTTGCTGGAATGCGGTGCCGCGGATATCCAGCGGCAACGTGGCGCCCCGCGAAGGATCCTCGACCAGGCCCACGACCTGCGCCACCAGTTGCTCATAGCCCTGGTCGGCGCCAATCAGTTCGGCCTGGCGGAAGCGTTGCTGCAATGACTGCAGCAGCGTCTCCGGATCGTCGCCGAGCAGTATCGCGACCACGCCAGTGGCACTGCTGGCCACCAGCACGCTGCCCAGTGAACTTTCGGCAAGCGCGAAGTGGATGACTTCGCCGCGACCACCTGCGCGCCATTGCTTGGGCGTCATGCCCAGCAACTTCGGTGCGTTCTCGTAGAAGCGCCCACTGGAACCGAAGCCGGCATCATGGAAGGCATCGGTGATGCGTTCCTGCTGTTCAAGCCCGGTGCGCAGGCGGTCGGCGCGCAGCGCGGCAGCGTACTGCTTGGGGGTCAACCCTGTGGCCTGCTTGAACAGGCGGTGCAGCCGGGTCGGGCTGCAGCCGGCGATGTCGGCCAGTTCCTGCAGTGAGGGTTCGTCGAGGCTGGTCTGCAGGTGGCGGCAGACCCGTTCGACGCGGGCATCGAGGGCTGTGGCGGTACTGTCCATGGCCGGATTCTGGCACGCGCCGGTTCTGCGGAAACTCCGTTTCCTGCACCGACGGGCCAGGCCCGGAAACGGAGTGTTGGCAGGCCGAAGGCGCGGCATCGTGGCGGCCACTTCACAACCGGCACCACGACCATGCGCCTGAACAACAAGATCGCTCTCATCACCGGTGCCAGCGCTGGCATTGGCCGCGCCAGCGCGCTGCGCTTCGCCGCCGAAGGGGCGAAGCTGGTGCTCAACGCACGGCGGCCGGAGCCGCTGCAGGCGCTGGTCGAGCAGATTCGCGCCGCCGGTGGCGAAGCCGTGGCGCATGCCGCTGACGTGGCTGACCCGGGCACGGCACAAGCGCTGGTCGATCTGGCCCAGCAGTCCTTCGGCGGCCTGGACATCGCGCTCAACAATGCCGGCATGCTCGGGCCGGGCGTGCCGGCAGCGGAGTTCCCGGTGGACGCCTGGCGTGAAGTGATGGCCACCAATCTGGATGCCGCGTTCCATGCCGCACGCGCGCAGTTGCCGGCATTGCTGGCGCGCGGCGGCGGCTCGCTCGTGTTTGTCGGCACCTTTGTCGGCCATACCGTGGGCTTCCCGGGCATGGCGGCCTATGCGTCGAGCAAGGCGGGGCTGATCGGCCTGAGCCAGGTGATCGCGGCCGAGTACGGAGCGCGCGGCGTACGCAGCAATGTGCTGTTGCCCGGTGGCACCGATACCGAAATGGGCCGGCAGGCCGCACCGACCGGCGATGCCCGCGACTTCGTGCGCTCGCTGCATGCACTCAAGCGCATGGCCGAGCCGGAGGAGATCGCCAATGCGGCGTTGTTCCTGGCCTGCGATGAAAGCAGCTTCGTTACCGGTACCGCGATGCGTGTTGAAGGCGGCGTGTCGATCACCCGTACCTGAGCGGCGTCATGAGCGTGGCGCGTAGCGGATACCGCTGCTGGCCATGAAGCCCTTCGGATCGAAACGGGCCCATGCCTCGCCCCAGTCGAAGCGGGCGTGGCCGCCGGCCAGTTTGCGCCCCAGCGCCGCACCCAGCGTGCGGCGCATGAAGGCGACTTCGGCATCGATTGCCGCTTGGGTCGGCCAGCCGTCTTCCAACGTCGCACCGGGTAGATCGACGCCCATCGTCACCATGTCGAGCTGTTGCCCGAAGAAGCACAGGCTGATGCCAGCGGGCGCGCCGCCCAGGCTGAGCTGGTGCAGGCTGAGCCAGACGTAGCCGGTGCCGACATCGCGTTCGCCATGCATCAGCGTGACGAAGGCGACACGTGCCTCATCCCGTGACAGGGTGGGGCCGATCAGAGTCGGCAGATTGCCGAGCTGGATGCTGCCGTCGGTCGAATCAATGATCATCGGCACGGCGTGTGCTGCGCGCTGGGCAGAAGAGGGCATGGCGTACCGGTGGGCGTTGGCCCTCGGATTCTGGCTGCGCGGGGGCGGTGGCGGCAAGCCGCTTCCTGCACAGGATGTTGGCGCGGGACTGACCTGCGGCTCACCCGGCAACCTCTAGCGTGGTGGCAGCGCTGGCCTGCTGCCGGCGAGGGAGTTTTCGATGAACAAGCAAAGCAGGGATCAGGACCCGAAGCAGGGCATCCAGGAAAGCCGCCAGGACAGGAAGCAGGACGATGTGGCCAAGCAGCGGCCGGGGCAGCGCGATCAACAGGTGCGTGATACGCACTCGCGCGGCCCGCAACGCAAGGATGGAGACCAGGAGCCGGCCTGAGCCGGAGGCGCTGAAAAGAAAAAACCCGCAGATCATGGCAATCTGCGGGTTCTTCTGAAAAGTGGTGGAGCCAAGGAGGATCGAACTCCTGACCTCGTCATTGCGAACGACGCGCTCTCCCAGCTGAGCTATGGCCCCACGGCAGGACTCAAGTGTAGCCAAGTGGCCGCGCCTTGCCAAGCGGATCCGGGACGCCGGACGACGCGGCGTGAGCGCGCGCAATGGTGCCGAAACCGTTCGGTTCGCCGCGGCGGGGTCCGCGCAACGAAATCGTAACAATTTGGGGGATAATGGCCGCTTGCGCAGTTCTCCTCCCTTTTGCCGCCCGGCTCGCGCAGGCCGCACGGACGCCTCCTCAGAGCATTCCATGCCCTCCCATTCCGATTCCCGCCGCCTGTCGGGTCTGTCGTCTTCCTTTGTTTCCTTCCGCCGTCACCCGCTGGCCCTGGCCTGTGCTGGCTTGGCCCTGGCGGGCAGCTTCGGTGCCGCCGCGCAGGACAGCGCGCCGACCCCAACCGGCCTGGACACGATCACCGTGACCGCCGAACACCGTGAGCAGAACCTGCAGGAAGTGCCGGTCTCGGTGGGTGTGGTGCAGGGCGAGCGCATGCGCGACTTCACCGCCGGCGGCGACGACACCCTGCTGGCACTGTCCGGCCGCGTGCCGAGCCTGTATGCGGAAACCACCACCGGCCGCATCTTCCCGCGCTTCTACATCCGCGGCCTGGGCAACATCGACTTCTACCTGGGTGCCTCGCAGCCGGTGTCGATCATCCAGGACGACGTGGTGCTGGAGCACGTGGTGCTGAAGTCCAACCCGGTCTATGACGTAGACCAGGTGGAAGTGCTGCGCGGCCCGCAGGGCTCGCTGTTCGGCCGCAACACCACCGCCGGCATCGTCAAGTTCGACACCCTGAAGCCGACCCAGGACTACACCGGCCGCGTCAGCGCCAGCTACGCCACCTACAACAGCGTGTCGATCGACGGCGGCTTCGGCGGCCCGATCAACGACATCGCCTCGTTCCGCGTGTCGGCGCTGTACCAGCACCGCGATGACTACGTCGACAACACCTACAAGGGCCCGAGCGCCGATGGCACGGTCAGCCCGAAGAAGAACGCCATGGGCGGCTTCGACGACCGCAACGTGCGCGCCCAGCTGCTGCTGACCCCGAGCGACCAGTTCTCGATCCTGGCCTCGGCCCACGCCCGCGACTATGAAGGCACCTCGACCCTGTTCCTGCGCGGTGCGCTGACCAAGGGCTCGAACAAGACCGACGTGCCGCGCGACAAGGTCGCCTACGACGAGGCCGACAACAACCCGCAGGCCTACAAGACCTACGGCGGCTCGGTGAAGGCACGCTACGACTTCGGTGCGATCGACTTCACCTCGATCACCGCCTACGAGACCACTTCCGGTTACAGCCGTGGTGACACCGACGGTGGCGCTGCGGCGAACTTCCCGGTCAACGGCGTGCCGAACGGCTACGGCCAGTCGATGGGCCGCATCCGCGACCTGGACCAGTGGACCCAGGAATTCCGCCTGGCCAGCCATGACGACCGCGCGCTGCAGTGGCAGGCCGGTGCGTTCTACTTCAACGGCAGCGACACCACCGACTTCTACCAGCGCGCGTGGTTCCTGCAGGGCCCGGCACGTAACCCGAACAACTGGGTGCGCCTGCGCAACAAGAACACCTCCTGGGCCGGTTTCGGCCAGCTGAGCTATGCCTTCACCGACAAGTTCACCGTTACCGCCGGCCTGCGCCAGACCCGGGACGAGAAGCACACCCGCCTGCTGAAGACGGCTGACACTGCCGCTGGCGTGGTCATCTACAAGGGCCGCACCGACGTCAAGATGTCCGACACCACCCCGAGCTGGGATCTGAGCGCGATGTATCAGGTCACGCCGGACGTGAGCGTCTATGCCAAGGTCGCCCGCGGCTTCCGCGGCCCGACCATCCAGGGCCGCTCGGCCGTGTTCAATGCCGACTTCACCACTGCCGATTCCGAGACCATCCTGTCCTGGGAAGCGGGCGTGAAGAGCAGCCTGTGGGACAACCGCCTGCGCTTGAACGCCACCGCGTTCACCTACACCGTCAACGACATCCAGCTCAACGGCAACGATTCGGACGGCAACGGCGTGCTGTTCAACGCCGACAAGGCCAGGGCCTATGGTTTCGAAGCGGACATGGAGCTGCGCCCGATCCCGAACCTGACCTTGAGCGCCGGCCTGAGCCTGCTGCACAGCGAAATCAAGGACAAGCGCGTCTACGCACAGGTCTGCGGCCTCAACGGCCAGGTGGTGTGCACGGTGAACGACCCGACCATCAAGGTCGGCGCCAGCACCTTCGCGCAGATCGACGGCAACCCGCTGCCGAATGCACCGAAGTACAACGTGAACCTGGCTGCCCGCTACGACTTCCCGGTCAGCGACGCTGGCACCATGTTCGTGTCCACCGACTGGAACAAGCAGGGTTACACCAGCTTCGTGCTGTACGACAGCAAGGAGTTCAACTCCAAGGGTGACTTCGAAGGTGGCCTGAAGATCGGCTACTCGGGCAATTACGGTGCTTACGAAGTGGCGTTGTTCGCGCGCAACATCACCAACGAGAAGGACCTCAAGGGTGTGATCGAGAACTACATGGCCGCGGTCTACAACGAACCGCGCACCGTCGGTGTCTCGCTGAACATGAACTGGTAAGACGTTGCCACGGTGGCGGGCCTTCCCGCCATCGCACTGCTGGAATACAAAGGGCGGCCCGGTGATCCGGGTCGCCCTTTTTCGTGGCCTTCGACGGTAGCCGGACCGCAATCCGGCGGCGTGGTCGGCGCTTCAGCGTGCCGGCAGCAGCGCCTGCAGCCGCGACTCCAGTTCCTGCTGGCGCCAGCCGGCCAGAGCGGCCGGCCATTGGCGGCGCTCCAGGTAGCTTTCCAGATGCTTGCGCGAGGCCAGCACGCCATCCGGCAGGCCCAGCTCGCGGCTGCGCTCGGCAACGGCGTCCTGCAGCCTCTTCAGTGCCTGCTTGTTGGTGTCGTTGGCGGGCAACGCCAGCGGTGCCTCGGCCTCATCGGCCAGCGGCGTGTCCAGCGCCTGCCACACCGCGCCGGCGAGCTTGCGCGGTGCCTTCGGGAACTGTTCAAACAGCGTGGCCAGCGCGGCGGCATCGGCCGGTGGCGTGCGTGCCAGCGTGGCGGCCAGTTCGTTGTCCAGGATCCAGCTGCGCGGGCGGTCGCTGCTGCGTGCCTGCACATCACGCCAGCGCAGCAGGCGCAGCAGGCGGCGCTGCGCGGGAGCATCGAGAAACTGCGCTGAGCGCATCGCCAGATGTGGCCAGCGGTCCTCGTCATTGGCGACGCTGGCCAGCAGGCGCTCGCCGTCGTCGTGCAGCCACTGCTGGCGGCCCAGCGCCTGCAACTTGGCATCAATGGCGTCATGCAGCGCGAACAGGTGCTCGACGTCGTCGGCGGCGTATTGCAGTTGCGACTCCGAGAGTGGACGGCGCATCCAGTCCGAGCGGGTTTCGCCCTTGGCCAGCGCCACGCCGGTGATTTCCGCGACCAGCTTCTGGTAGCCCATGCCGCCACCAATGCCGGCCAGCGAGGCGCCGATCTGTGTGTCGAACAGCGGTCGCGGCAACACGCCGCAGGTCCACTTGAAGGCAACCAGGTCTTCGCTGGCGCTGTGCATCACCTTGGTGATCGATTCATCGGCCAGCCACGGCGCCAGTGCCTCGGTCATGCCGGGAATCAGCGGATCGATCAGCAGGATGTCCTGCCCGACCGCCATCTGCACCAGAGCCAACTGCGGCCAGAAGGTGCGTTCACGGATGAATTCGGTGTCCAGGCCGATGCGGGCCGGACGCTGCTGGAAGTACGCATCCAGCTCGGCGGGGGTGGTGATCCAGGTTGCCACGGGTCAGGGCCTACTACTCGGGTTTGCTCAGGCAGGGGAGAATAGCCTAACGTCGGTGCGCGTCCCCGCCGAAGGAGATCCTGCTTGCGTTTTCCGCTGTCGTCCGCGCTGTGCACCGCCTTGGCCATGGCCCTGGCAGGCTGCACGCCGTCGCCCCCCACGGCAGTGGACCGGAGTGCCGGGGAGGAGGCGCGCCCGTCCGCGAACGCAGACAGCGACGAGCGCCCGCAGGCCGGGCAGGGCAGCGTGACCATCGCCGGTGAGGATGCCGCCGAGGATGTACAGCAGTGGATGCCGCCGCGGGTGGACCGCCAGGGCCGCAGCCTGGCCCAGTTGCGCCGCGCGGCCGGGCAGGCCTTCACTGAGGGCCGGCTGTATGAGGATGCCGATGCCGCCATTCCGCTGTGGCTGGCAGTACAGGAAGAGGACCCGGATGACCGCCAGGCCCGCCAGGGCCTGCAGCGTGCCCGCCAGCGCCTGCAGCAGCAGGCGGATGCGTTGCTGGTGCGGCCGCTGAAGCAGCGCGAGGCGCTGGCCGAGGCCAGCCGCCAGGCGCTGGTGCTGCTGACCCTGGCGCCCAAGGACGAGAAGGTACGCGCACTGCAGGGTCGGGTGGAGCTTGCCCAGCGGGTGGTCGCTTACAACCGCGCCGGTGAAGAGGACCTGCGCTCGGGCCGGATCGGCGAAGACGGGGACGGGGCTATTGGCAACTTCCGCGAGGCACTGGCACTGGATGGGAATAACAGCCGCGCGCGGCAGGGACTGGCCGCAGCCGAAAGCGGGCTGATCCGCCGCGCAGAAGATGCTGCACGCGCGCGCGATTTCGCCAGCGCGGGCACTTGGTTGGCCGAAGCCAGCAAGGTGCGCGACTCATCGCCGACCATTGCCGACGCGTTCGAGCGCATCGAGCAGATCCGTGCGGCGGTGTTGCTGCAGCTGCGCGATGACGGCCTGCGCGATCTGTCCACGCCGCAGGGCCTGAAGCCGGCACGCGAGAAGCTGGCCGAGGCCCTGCGCATCGCCCTGCCGGGAGACCCGGTGGTGGCCCAGCTGCGTGAGCGCATTGACCTGGCCACGCACTACGGCAGCTTCCGCCCGGGGCAGGTATTCAGCGATGCCATGCGCGATGGCGGGCGCGGGCCGCAGATGGTGGTGGTCCCGCACGGCGGCTTCCAGATGGGGGCCGGTGATGCCGAGCCGGGCGCCAGCGATGCCGAGCGGCCATCGCATTATGTACGCTTTGATCGAGGCTTCGCGATGGCGATCACCGAGGTGACGGTCAGCGATTTCCAGCGCTACGTGAAGGCGACCAATGCGCGCCCGCGTGCGACCCGTCGCGGCCATTCGGTGGTCTATGACGAACGCAGCGGCAACTTCATCCGCCGCAGCGGCGTGGACTGGCGTTCGGACTACGACGGTGGCCTCGCGATGGCCAATTCGCCGGTGATGCATGTCAGTATCCGCGATGCCGAAAACTATGCGGCGTGGTTGTCCGAGCAGACCGGGCGCAGCTACCGGTTGCCCAGCGAGGCCGAGTTCGAATACGCGCTGCGCGCCGGCAGCAGTGGCCGCTATCCGTGGGGCGCCGCCGGCACGCCGCCGCCCGGTGCTGGCAACTTCACTGGCAGCAAGGATGTCTCGCCATCGGGACGGCACTGGCACAACGCCTTCATCGGCTATGGCGATGGCTGGTGGGGGCCCGCGCCGGTGGCCAGTTTCCAGGCCAATGCCTTCGGCCTGCACGACATGGCGGGCAATCTCAGCGAGTGGGTGGCCGATTGCTGGCATGCCAGCTACCGGCGCGCGCCCTCCGATGGCGCGGCCTGGTTCAACCCGGGCTGTCGCGCGCGGGTGATCCGCGGGGGCAACTGGGCCAACGCGCCGGAGCAGACCCGTGCGGCGTGGCGGCAGTCGCAGGATTCGGACACCACCAGCGCGCGCATCGGTTTCCGCCTGGTGCGGGGCATCTGAGCGGCACCGGGCTTCACCCGCTGCTGGCGCCCGCGCACTAAGATTGCGCCGTGCCCGCCGGCCGGCGGGGCCTGCTGGACGACCCCTGATGCGCAATGATCCCTTTTCCCGCTCGCCCCAAGGCCCGCAGCGTCGCGGCCTGTTTGGCAACATCCGCTGGTGGGTGCTGTTGCTGGCCGCCGGCTATGCGCTCTTCTACTGGTTTTCCAATCGCACGGTGGACCCCTACACCGGCGAGAAGGTGATGATTGACAGCAGCCTGGACGCCCGCCAGGAGACCGCCTTGGGCTTGCAGGCCTACCAGCAGATCCTCTCGGAGGAGCCGCCGATGGACTCCAACGCGCCGATCGCGCGCGATGTGCGCGACATCGCCCAGCGCCTGATTGCCAAGGTTGATGTGGTGGAGACTGCACTGGCGCAGGAGCACGGCGTTCAGCCGGCGCATTTCGCGCGTGATTTCCAGTGGGAAGTCAGCGTGATCCCATCTGAACAGGCCAACGCATTCTGCCTGCCTGGTGGCAAGATGGCGGTCTATACCGGCCTGGTGCCGGTGGCGCGCACGCGCGACGCGATGGCGGTGGTGATGGGCCACGAGATTGCCCATGCGCTGCTGCGCCACGGTGCGCAGCGGATGGCGCAGCAGAAGCTGACCCAGATCGGGCAGATGGCCGGCGCCGCCAGCGGCATGGATGCGCAGCAGCAACAGATGATGATGTCGGCGATGGGCTATGGGTATCTGTTGCCGTATGCGCGCAGCCACGAGACCCAGGCCGACGAAGTGGGACTGATGCTGGCCGCAGCGGCGTGCTTCGACCCGCGCGAGGCGGTGCCGCTGTGGCAGCGCATGGGTCAGGCCAGTGGTGGCCAGTCACCGCCGGAGTTCGCGTCGACTCACCCGAACCCGGGTACCCGTATCCAGAACCTGCAGGCGTTGATGCCGAAGGCACTCGAGTACCGGCAGAAGTTCTGCGAGCAGGCAAAGTAGGGGGTTGTTCGGCAGGGCTTGCAGCCCTGCACCTGCCGAAGCAACAGCAACAGCAACAGCGTGCATTCCGTGGGATGGCGGGGTGGGTCCGG
>NZ_JAOBZT010000034.1:0-40747 GCF_029839005.1 Stenotrophomonas sp. GD03958
GATGTCGATGTCGTTGGAGCGCACGTAGTACGTGGTCTTCAGGCCTTCGCGCCAGGCGCTCAGGTGCAGCTCCAGCAGGGTGCTGGCGCGGATCGTGCTGGGCACGTACAGGTTGAAGCTGATCGACTGGTCGACATGGCGCTGGCGACGCGCGTTCTGGCGCACGCTGGCGAACTGGTCGACCTTGTACGCCCCCTTCTCGTAGTACGGCCAGGTTTCCAGCGACAACCCCGGCGCTGCCACCGGCCGCCGGAAGTCCTTTTTTTCCTCGTAGTAGAACGCGCTGTAGATCGGGTCGATCGATGCGGTGGAACCGGCAATCTGCGCGGTGCTCATGTTCGGCGCGACGGCCAGCAGCCAGCCGTTGCGCAGGCCGTGCGTGGCGACCTCGCAGGCCAGGCTGTCCCAGGCCGCGCCGCTGTAGCCGCGGCCACTGAAATAGCGTCCGTTGTGCCAGTCGCTGCCGGCGAACATCGGGTAGCTGCCCTTCTCCTGCGCCAGTTGCGCGCTGGCCTGGATGGTCAGGAAGTTGATGCGTTCGTAGAGATGGTCGGCCAATACTTCGGCATCCGGAGATTCCCACTGGATCGCCTGCTGCGCCAGCAGGTGGTGCCAACCGAACGTGCCCAGGCCGATGGCGCGGTACTTGCGGTTGGTGATCGTGGCCTGCGGCGCCGGCAACGCATTGAGGTCGATCACGTTGTCGAGCATGCGCACCTGGATCGGGATCAGGCGCTCCAGCACATCGGTGGCCAGCAGGTCATCCGGCGCACTGATTGCCCGGCCGAGATTGATCGAGGACAGGTTGCAGACCACGAAGTCACCGGCGCGGCGTGTGGTGACGATCTGGTCGCCGCTGACGATCTCCTGGATCATCCGCGTCGGGCTCATGTTCTGCAGGATCTCGGTGCACAGGTTGCTGGAATAGATCATGCCCGCGTGCTTGTTCGGGTTCCGGCGATTGACCTCGTCGCGGTAGAACAGGAACGGGTTGCCGGTCTCCAGCTGGCTGAGCATGATCCGCTTGAACAGATCGATGGCCTTCACCGTGCGGCGGCTGATGCGTTCATCGGCCACCAGCTCGGCATAGCGGTCGCGGAAGCTGCCCGAACCGCGCTTCTCGTCGTAGAAGTCCTGCAGGTACCAGCCCTTGGCCTGCTTCACCTCGTGTGGGTCGAACAGGTACCAGTCGGCGCGGCGCTCGACCGCTTCCATGAACAGGTCGGGCACGCAGACCGAGGTGAACACATCGTGCGCGCGCAGGCGCTGGTCGCCGTTGTTCAGGCGCAGATCCAGGAAGGCCTCGATATCGCGGTGCCAGATGTCCAGGTACACCGCCACCGCGCCCTTGCGCTGGCCAAGCTGGTCGACCGACACCGCGGTGTTGTTGAGCTGCTTGATCCACGGCACCACGCCGCCGGAGGAATTGGCCACGCCCCGTATCGGCGCGCCGCTGCTGCGCACATAGCCCAGATAGGCACCCACGCCGCCGCCGTGCTTGGACACGCGCGCGATGTCGGTATTGGAGTCATAAATGCCCTGCAGGCTGTCGTCCACCGTGTCGATGAAGCAGCTGGACAGCTGGCCGCCCACCTTGCCGGCGTTGGCCAAGGTCGGCGTAGCCACCGTCATGTACAGGTTGGACAGCGCCCAGTACGCCTCGCCGACCAGCTGCATGCGGCGTTCGCGCGGCTTTTCCTCCTGCATCAAGTACAGCGCGATGGTCAGCCAGCGCTCCTGCGGCAGTTCATAGACCTCGCGGCTGCGGTCGCTGGCCAGATAGCGCGTGGCCAGCAGGTACAGGCCGTTGTAGGCGAACAGGCGGTCGCGTTCCGGATCGATCATCTCACCGGCCTGCTGCAGCTCTTCCTTCGAATAGCAGCGCAGGATGTCGTTGCTGTAGATGCCGCGGTCAGCCAGGCTTTCCTGCAGGCCTACGTAGGAGCCGTACTTCAGGCTGACATCGTAGAAGCGGTTGCGGCTGGCACGCTTGTACAGGCGGCGCAGGTAGATGCGCGCAGCGAACTGTTCCCACTCGGGCGCGACCAGGTCCACGCGCGATTCGGCCTCTCGGATCAACAGATCGACCAGGTCATCGGCGCTGAGGCTGGGCTTGCGCTCGACCATTGCCTGCACAACGCGGCGATAGTCGCTCACATCCAGCTGCGGGAACTCGGCATGCACGGCATCGATGCTGCGCTGCAGGCGCTCGGCGTCGAACGGCAGGCGGCGGTTGCCGGCCTCCTTGGTGATCCAGGTCGGTACGCGCTCGCCACCGGCGCGCAAGGCGTCGCCAGCGCCGGCCGGATCGGCCACGCGGGAGGTACTGTCGGTCATGGTGGTGAAACTCCAGGCTCGCACGCGCATTGGCGCTCGATGCCATGGCGGCCCTGGACGCGATACCGGCGCACGGGGCGAACGGGTGGATTGCCAGGGTACGGAAACGTAGGTCGTCGGCATTTGCCTGCGCCTGCGGCCGGTATCCGGGCCGTGGGGGGCGACCTGCGTCCGCACGGTGGCGGCCGCGTCGACACGGCAAGCCTTCAGGGGCGGGCCGCGGGACGTTTGCTGCATGTCCGGCGGCGGCGGCTGACCGGGAGTGACGGCCACAACATAGTGGGGATATCCGAACTCGTCAACACAAGATGCGGTAATCAACACATGCCGCGACGATCAGTCGCAGGATGCCGTGTTGCAGCGGCGACGCCTTGTCGACATGCCCTGCGTCCCCAGTTCGGTACAACATCACTTTCTCCGGAACCTCGCTCATGCGCGCTGCCCAGTACTCCTCCTTCGGCAACCCGGCCGACGTCCTAGCCACTGCCGATGCCGCCCTGCCCGAGCCCGGCCCCGGCGAGGTGCGCATCCGCACTGTGCTGGCCTCGATCCACAATCACGACCTGCTGACCGTGCGCGGGCTGTATGGCTACAAGCCGACGCTGCCGGCGATTGGCGGCAGCGAAGCATTGGGCGTGGTCGACGCACTGGGCGACGGCGTCGACGGCCTGCAGATCGGCCAACGCGTCGCCGCCGCATCGGTGCACGGTACCTGGGCCGAAGCGTTCATTGCACCGGCACGCATGGTGATTCCGATGCCGGAGGCGATTCCGGACGAGATGGCCGCACAGTTGATCGCGATGCCGCTGAGCGCACTGATGCTGCTGGAATTCCTGCACGTCGAGCCGGGCCAGTGGATCGTGCAGAACACCGCCAACGGCGCGGTCGGCAAGTCGCTGGCGATGTTGGCGAAGGCGCGTGGCGTGCATGTGGCCAACCTGGTGCGCAATGCCGATGCGGTCGCGCAGTTGCGGGCGCTGGGCGTCGATCATGTGTTCGACACCTCGTTGGACGGATGGAAGGAACGCGTGCGCGCAGCCACTGGCGAAGCACAGGCCACGGCCGCAGTGGATTCCATCGGCGGCGACGCCAGTGGCGATCTGGTCGACCTGCTCGGCCACCACGGCACGCTGGTGTCGTTCGGGGTGATGAGTGGCGAGCCGATGCACATTCCTGCCGGCGGCCTGATCTACAAGGAGGCCACGGTGAAGGGCTTCTGGGGCAGCAAGGTCAGCCAGGCGATGGCGGTGGAGGACAAGCGCCGGCTGGTTGGCGAGTTGCTGAAGCGTGCGGCGAGCGGCGAACTGACCCTGCCGGTGGAGAAGATCTTCGCGCTGGACGACATTGCTCAGGCGGCGAAGGCCGGTGCCGGTTCGGGCCGTAACGGCAAGGTGCTGCTGCGGCCTTGATGGGCTGGCATTGCGTTCTGTAGAGCCGAGCCACGCTCGGCTGCTTCCGGTCAGTGCGCGGAGCCGAGCGTAGGCTCGGCTCTACAGCAGCGTGCGCACCAATGCTCTGCACTCCTCGCACCGTTCGTTAAGAACCTGTGATATATAACTGAATGCGCTTTCGTCATTGGAAGGCGCATGTACCTGCATGCGGTACTGACGGCTCCTCCCCCGTTCGGCGTTGTCGCTTCCATGTACCGCACCACCCTGAACCTGCTTGCCGGCGCGATCGCGCTGGGCCTCACCGTCGGCGCTGCCGGCGCCGCTGAAACCGCCGATGCCGGCAAGGACAGCACCACCCTCGGCACCGTGCTGGTGACCGGCTCCAACATCAAACGCAGCGACACCGCCGGGCCGAACCCGGTGCAGATCGTCAGCCGCGAACAGATCGAGCAGACCGGCCGCTCCACCCTCACCGACGTGCTGCGCAACCTGTCGGCCAATGCCGGCAACAGTTTCGACGAGCAGTACACCGGCAGCTTCGCCGCCGGCTCCGCCTCGATCGGCCTGCGTGGCCTGTCGCCGAAGAACACGCTGGTGCTGGTCAACGGCTACCGCGTGTCCAACTTCGGCTTCGCGCTCAATACCCAGGACACCTTCGTCGACCTCAACGCGCTGCCGATCAGCGCGGTGGAACGCATCGAAGTGCTGAAGGACGGCGCCTCGGCGGTGTATGGCTCCGACGCCATCGCCGGTGTCATCAACATCATCCTGCGCAGGAACTTCCAGGGCGTGGAAGTGGGCGGCGGTTTCGGTACCGCCACACAGGGCAGCCTGGACGAACGCAAGGCCAACCTGCTGGCCGGCTTCGGCGACCTCGAACAGCAGGGCTGGAACGTGCTGTTCGGGCTGGACCTGCTCAAGCGTGATCGCCTCGACGCCGACCAGCGCGCCTATACCCGCAGTGGCGATTTCCGCGACAAGCCCGGCGGACGCCTGGCCGGCTGGTCCACCGCCGGTGGCAATTGGCTGTCCAACCCACGCGCGCCGCAACCGTTCGCCAACTGCCCGGATGGCAGCCAACTGCGTCCCTACAGTGATTTCGGCAGCACCCTGCCCGGCCAGGCCTGCGCCTTCAATGCACAACCATTCAAGACCCTGCAGCCCGGCGCCGAGCGCCTGCAGGCCTCGTTGAGCGCGACCTACCGCTTCAATGACAGCGTGGAGGCCTTCGCCGATGTGCTGTACAGCCACAACAAGGCCGACCAGATCTTCAGCGCGCCGCTGACCGTCGGCCCCGGCCTGCGCGCCTACAACCCGGCCAGCGGCACGCTGATCGACGTGCCGGCGGTGCTGCCGGTCGGCCATCCCAACAATCCGGGCAGCACGCCGCTGCCGTTCGAGTACACCTTCTTCGATCTGGGCCCGCGCCTGAAGGACAACACGCAGGTGTTCTACCGTGCCCTGGCGGGCGTGCGCGGCAGCGGCGAACGCTGGGACTGGGAAGTGGCAGCGCTGACCTCGCAGAGTGCGCAGCGCGAGTACGTCGATAACTTCGTCAATCGCTATGCGTTCGAGCAGATCCTGCGCGATGGCAGCTACAACTTCCTCAACCCGTCCAGCACGCCGGGCGCGCTGGATGCACTGCGCCTGCAGACCAAGCGCCCGGGCTGGTACAGGCTGCACTCCTTGAACGTGAAGGCCTCGACCTCGCTGTGGGAGCTGCCGGCCGGTGCGGTCGGCTTCGCCTGGGGCGCCGAGTTCCGCAAGGAGTCGCTGGATGCGCGTACCAGTGCACAGGTGCTGTCGGGCACCGAACTGCGCCCGGCGATCAACGTGGTCAACGGCGAACGCCAGGTCAGCGCCGCCTATGCCGAACTGAGCGTACCTCTGCACCGCACGCTGGAACTGCAGGTGGCCGGCCGTGGGGACCACTACAACGACTTCGGCAAAGCGTTCTCGCCGAAGGTGGCGCTGCGATGGCAGCCGTTGGACAGCCTGCTGCTGCGTGGCTCGTTCTCGCGCGGGTTCCGCGCGCCCTCGTTGCCGGAGATCGCGCCCGGCCAGACCGTCAGCTACGGCTCGGTGATCGATTCACTGGATCCGCTGCAGCCCGGCGGCAGCCGTGGTGTGACCAACATCCGCACCGGCAATCCGGACCTGAAGGCAGAACGCTCGCGCAACTTCAACCTGGGTGCGGTGTGGTCGCCGGATGGCGATACCAGCATCGGCCTGGACTGGTACCGCATCGAGCAGGACAACCTGGTCAAGCCGGACAGCGCGCAGTTCATCGTCGACAACCCGACCCTGTTCCCGGGCCGCGTGCAACGTGATGCGCAGGGACGCATCCAGTTCATCACCAACCAGTACGCCAACCAAGGGGAGTTGACCACTTCGGGGCTGGATCTGGACGCCAGCCGCACCTTCCGTACCGACGGCTGGGGCAACTTCACCGTGGCCGGCAGCTGGACCCACCTGCTCAGCTTCAAGCAGCCGCTGGTGGCCGGCCAGTCGCCCTATGACGGGGCCGGCAACAACCGCCACGGCGCGCTGCCGCGCACCCGCGGCACCACGTCGCTGAACTGGGCGGTCGGTGACTGGAGCAGCACGCTGAGCCTGCAGTACGTGAGCGGCTACGACCAGCGCGTGGCGACGGCGACCAGCAACCCGGGCCTGAGCGACCGCGTCAAGCCGTACCACCAGCTGGACCTGTACGTGGCGTACGAAGGCATTGCCAACACCACGCTGTCGCTGTCGGTGCTGAACCTGACCGACAAGGACCCGCCGTTCGACCCGGCCGGTGGCTCCAACGGCTTCGACATCAGCCAGTACAACCTGCGCGGGCAGTTCGTCTCGCTGGGCGCTCGTTACCGGTTCTGATGCACCAACGGGGCGGCGGTGATGCGCCGCCCCGTTCGCGTTGCCGGCCAGCGGCCGGCACTACCATCAATGTGCATCACCGGCTCAGGTGCAGGAACTGCAGGTGACGTTCGTACTGGCTGATGATGTCGTTGATGATCTGCTTGCGGCTGTAGCCCACCAGGTCGTAATCCTGGCTGCCTTCGAACAGGTGCACCTCGGCGCGGTAGTAACGCTGGTTGCGCAGCTGCTGCGCGGCGAACGACGGGGTCAGGTAGCCACTCAGGATCACCCGGTACAGGAAGTCCTGCTGCTCGCCGTGGTTCACCGTCAACTCCATGTCGCCGGCCTCGAAGCGGGTGGATACATCCCAACCCTGCCCGCGCAGCTGCTCGGCCACCGCCTCCATCGCCGGCTTCACCGTGTCATCCATGAAGCGGTAGACCTGGTCGCGCACCGGGAAATGCATGGCCTGGCTCAGGCGCTGGCGCCAGCCCTGATGATGGCGATCGTCTCCGATCAACGGCGACGGCCGGTACTGCAGCGCGCGCTTGCGGTGCGCCTCGTCACTGAACGCGCGGGTCAGACCCCACATCATCAGCAACAGGATCGCCGAGAACGGCAACGACGCCAGCACCACCGCCGATTTCAATGCATCGATGCTGCCGGCCAGCAACAACCCTGCGGTCAGCACCGCGATCACTGTGCCCCAGAACACGCGCAGCCAGCGTGGACCATCGTCTTCGGATGATCCACCATGCGACGACAACGTGGACAACACCACCGCACCCGAATCAGCCGACGTCACGAAGAAGATGAAGCTGACCAACACTGTCACCGCGATCACCGTGCGGCTCCAAGGGTAGCCATCCAGCAGTGCATAAAGCACTGTTGGCGGGTCATCCACCGCCAGCTGCGCCAGTTGCTGCTGCCCGTGGTGCAGCACCTGGTCCAGCGCGCTGTTGCCGAAGATCGACAGCCACGCCAAGGTGAAGCCGAGCGGGATCAGCAGCACGCCGAACACGAATTCGCGGATGGTGCGGCCGCGTGAGATACGTGCGATGAACAAGCCCACGAACGGTGCCCAGCCGATCCACCACGCCCAGTAGAACACCGTCCAGCCACCCAGCCATTCGGGGCGCCCGCCATAGGCATACACATCGAAACTCTTGCCGACCACGCTGCCCAGGTAGTCGCCCAGGTTCTGCATCAAGGTGCTGAACAGGTACTGCGTCGGCCCAGCAAACAGCATGAACAGCACCAGCGCGATCGCCAGCAGCATGTTGATGTTGGCCATCCAGCGCACGCCTTTCTCGACGCCGGACACGGCCACGGCCACCGCCGCGCCCATCATGCTGACCACCAGGATGATCTGCACCAGGTTGGAGTGCGGAATGTCGAACAGGTGCGAGAGGCCGGCATTGAGGTGCAGCACGCCGAAGCCCATGTCGGCACCGATGCCGAATACGGTGGCGACGATGCCCAGCGCATCTACGGTGTAGCCGATCGGGCCGTTGATGCGCTTGCCAATCAGCGGGTACAGCGCCGAGCGCAGCGCCAGCGGCAGGTTGTGGCGGTAGGCAAAGTAGGCCATCGCCATCGCCGCCAGCGCGAACACACCCCAGCCATGCAGGCCCCAATGCAGGAACAGCAGCTGCATGGCCTGGCGCGCACCGGCCTCGCCCGCGGCCGGATCGCCCTGCGGCGGCTGCAGGTAGTGGGTCAGCGGTTCGGAAACGCAGAAGAAGAACAGCGTGATGCTGATGCCCGCCGCGAACAGCATGCCGGCCCAGGAGAGGTAACTGAACTCCGGTTCGTCATGGTCGGCACCGAGCTTGATGCCACCGTACTTGGACAGCGCCACGCCGACCACGAACACCAGGTACAGGGTCATCGCCAGCAGGTAGTACCAGCCGACGTTGAGTGCGGCCCAGTCCTGTGCCTTCAGCAGAAGGCGGCCTGCCCCCAGCGGGAACAGGCTGACGAACAGCGCGAACGCCACGACAACGATCGCCGCGAAGGCGAACACAGGCCGAAGGGTGCGCACCGGGGATTGTTGCGGCTCCAGTACATCCATGGGGCGGCGTTCTCCGGTAGATCAAAGGGTTAGCCGACCGATTCTGGCTGAACCGCAGTGGACAGAGCATGAAGTTGCGGCCTGTGGTCACAGGCCCGGCCCACCATTCCGTGTTATCACGCGCGCGCCGGAGCGTGCCTGCGAGCGCAGCCGCGCGCGGACCGCGTGCATCGCGGCCACGCGCGTCCTGTCCAATCACGACATCACATGCACCGCACACAGCTTGTTGCCATCCGGGTCACGCAGATAGGCCAGGAACACCTGCCTACCGGACATGTTGCGGACGCCGGGGGGATCTTCGATGGCGGTACCACCGTGAGCCACGCCAGCTTCCTGCCAGGCACGCACGGCCTCTGCACTGCCCAGACTGAAACCGATGGTGCCACCGTTGGCATGGCACGCTGGCTGCCCATCGATCGGCGCGGTTACACCGAACATCCGCCCATCCTTGAAGTACAGCAGCCGTCCTTTCTCGTCGAATACGCCCGCACGTGCCCCCATCGCGGCGAACAGGGCGTCGTAGAAGCGACGCGCGGCCTCCATGTCGTTCGTTCCTACGGTGATGTGGCTGAACATGCGGGCACTCCATGTGGAAAACCGCAGTGTCGATGAGCAGGGGCGACTTCGCAAATCGCTGCACAATCGCCGCCCAGCTCGCGACAAGGCGTGCTGCTACTTGGCGGTGCTGAGCAGCAGTACCGCCGCCGTGACCAGGGCGATGCCAACCCAGCCGATCGGCCGCAGGCGGTTGCCGAACAAAAGGCGGCCGCAGCTGGCGGTGCCGATCACGCCGATCGCTCCCCACATCGCATAGGCCGTGGCCAGATCCATGTAGCGTACGGCCTGGCCCAGCAGGGCGAAGGCGATCCAGACCATGACGATCGCGCCGACACCCCAGCGCCAGCGGCGGAAGCCTTCCGACTTGGCCACCATCATGTTGGCGGCGACGTCGATCAGCGCCGAGCAGATCACGAAAAACAGGGCCAGGGTACTCATCAGTGCGCCTCCCCGAGGGTGACGCAGACGATGCCGGCCACGGCCAGCATCAGGCCGGCCAGCTGCTGCAGCGACAGGCTCTCGCCGAACACAGTGAGGCCGACCACGGTCAGCAGGGTCAGGCCAAGGCCTTCCCACACCGCGTAGGCCACGCCCACGGCAATGCGGCGCACCGACTGCGCCAGGAAGAAGTAGGACAGCGCCAGCGCACCGGCCATGATCAGATAACCGGTCCAGCCGCCATCGCGGGCGGCGTGCGCCATGAACGAGGTGCCGACCACTTCGGCGACGATCGCCACGGTCAGGCAGGCCCAGGCGACCAGCGCGCCACGGGCGGGAACAGTACGAGACATGTGAAGCTCCTTGCAGGGCGGGGACCGCGCCGCCTCTTCAATGGGTCCACGGCATGCGTGGAGGGTCCGGAACGCCCCGCAGACAGGGGCGACGGCGGCGAGTATCATCGCCTTTTACGGTGGTATCAAAATGGATCCCATCGACAGGAGCGATGGATCAATGCCCTATTCCCCCGAATCCCTGCAGGCCTTCGTGGAAGCCGCCGCGCTGGGCTCGTTCTCGGCGGCGGCGCGCCGCCTGCGCAAGACCCAGTCAACGGTCAGTACCGCCATTGCCCACCTGGAGGCGGACTTGGGCGTCAGCCTGTTCGACCGCAGTGGACGCTACCCGCAGCTGACCGAAGCCGGGCGCCAGGTGCTCGCCCATGCCCAGGAAATCCTCGCCGCCGATACCCGCCTGCAGCAGTTGAGCGTGCGGCTGGCCGCCCCGGTCGAAGCGCGGCTGACCGTGGTGTTCTCCGACGTGTATCAGCTCGATCCGGAGCAGCGCGTGTTGCAGCGCTTTGCCGAAGCGTTCCCCGAGATCGAACTGGAATGGCTGGATGCCGAAGGCGAAGACGTGCTGGAACTGGTCGGCAGTGGTCGCGCCGCGCTGGGCCTGCTGCCGCGCCAGGAAAGCTACCCGGATGGTCTGGTGGCACGGCCGTTGGCCCATCACAGCGAACTGTCGGTGTACGTAGCACGCGACCATGCCCTGGCCGACGCCGGCCGTCGCGCAGCTTCCCAGCTGGCACGGTACCGGCAGGTGCGATTGAGCGCGGAGGTCGACCATGCGCGGGCGGTTACCGGGCTGGCGTGGACCGCCACCGACTACCTGATGGTGATGGAGATGGCCGAGGATGGCATAGGCTGGGCCGAGCTGCCCCGCGCATTGGTGCAGCGCTACGACCGCGGGCAACTGGTGGAACTGACCCTGCCCGGGTGGCCGCGGCGCATCCACAGCGACCTGCTGTGGCGCCGCGACACGCCGCCGGGGCCAGCGGCGCTGTGGTGGGCCGACGCGTTGGGGTGAGGTAGCGCCGGCCGCTGGCCGGCAATCCTGTTGTCGCGTGGTTGCCGGCCAGCGGCCGGCACTACCGGTCAACGATGGGCGAGCGCGTAATCCAGCGCCGCGCACACCGCCGCCACCTGTGCGTCGTTGCACTGCTGCGGGGTCGCCCGTGGGCTGTCCGGGTAGACCTCGGTGGTGGTGGTGAACTTCGCACCGGTGATGCCCGCGCACAGTCCGAGCTTCACCAGCGGATACTCGATCACGCCCTGGGCCACCACCGGCGAACCGATGATCTCGCCTTTGTCATCGGCGGGGGCGATATGGGTGACCTTCTCCACGGCGGCGATGACCGCCTGCTGGAAGGCCGGCTGCGGGTTCTCGCTGTCGTCCACCAGATAGAAACCATCGGGAATCAGACCCGGCTCGAACGGCTTGCCGTCACGCGCCGCCAGCGCCGGGCGGAACTCGCTCTCGTCGCTGTCTGTGGTTTCGTGCAGGTCGATGTGCAGCACGAACTGGCCCTTGTACGGCGCGATCAGTTCGATGACAGCGGTCGATTCGCGGGCCGGGCCGTCGGCGCGGAAGTTGCGGTTCGGATCGATCGCATCGAAATTCCAGCGGTTGATGCGCTCGAAGCCCCACGGATTCACGCACGGTGCCACCAGCAGATTGGCCTTGCCGGCGTAGTCGGCGGCGTGCTTTTCGAGGAATTCCAGCGCGCCCATCACGCCGCTGGTCTCATAACCGTGCACGCCACCGGTAACCAGGGCAGCCGGCAGCGCCGGGTTCCAATCGCGGCTGCGCAGGGCGAACAGAGTGTAGGTCTCGCCAGCGTAGTCGAGCTGGCCATAGGCCACCTTGTCGAAGCGCGAAGCCAGCGCCTCGATGCGGGGCAGCACCTCCTCGTCATAGCGACGCAGGCGCTGCTGGCGGCCACGCCACACCTCCCTTTCCGCCGCTCCCCACGGCTGGCCAGGGGTTCCGACGGGGTGGAAAGCGGCTTGGGACATGGCAGATCTCAGCGAGTCAGTAAGCAATCGCCCACTCTATCACCGGGGCATCGGCATGAACCGGAGGCGCATTCCAATAGCGAATGGAATCAGCAATAATTCTCATTTACTACCTTCCACAGCCTGCACCGATGCCCATCCTCGCCCTGCAACCGGCCCGCCTGCCGCTGGCCGCCGCCCTCGCCCTGTGCCTGCTCCCTACCACCCGTGCCTTCGCCCAGGACGGCGCCACCACGCTGGACAGCATCCAGGTTTCCGGCAGCTGGCTGGGCACCGGCCTGCACGACAGCGTCAAGCGCTTTGCCGGTGCACGCACCGTGGTCGACCGCCAGCGCATCGAGGCCAGCGGCGCGGCCAGCATCGGCGATGCCATGCGCCGCATCCCCGGCGTGCAGGTCACCGACAACTCCGGCACGGCCGGCAGCTCGGTCTCGCTCAACATCGGCGTGCGCGGACTGACCGGGCGCTACTCGCCGCGCTCGACCGTACTGCTGGACGGCGTTCCGCTGGCGGTGGCGCCGTATGGCCAGCCACAGCTGTCGTTCGCACCGACCAGCCTGTCCAACATCGAATCGATCGACGTGGTGCGCGGCGGCGGCGCGGTGCGCTACGGCCCACAGAACGTGGGCGGCATCATCAACTTCAGCACCCGCGCCATTCCCACCGAGGCCGGCCTGCACGGCGAAGCGGGCGCGCGCTACACCGCCTACGACCATGGCGGCGGTGACAGCACCCAGTACAACGCCTTCCTCGGCGGCACCGGCGGCAACGGCCTCGGCGCGGCCCTGCTGTACTCCGGCCAGGACGGGCGTGGCTGGCGCCAGGGCAGCGATGACCGCTTCAACGACCTCGCGCTGAAGTTCGCTTACGCGATCGACGAACAGCAGGAGCTGCGCGCCAAGCTGTCCTACTACGACGTGCGTTCACTGACCCCGGGCGGCCTGACCCGTGCGCAGTACGAGGCCGATCCGTTCCAGAACACCCGGCCGACCGATTTCTGGAAGGGCCATCGCACCGGCATCGACCTGGGCTACACCAACACCCTGTCGGCCAACAGCGAGTTCGAGGTACTGGCCTATTACAACGAGAGCACCCGCGCCAGCTCTCTGATCAACGCCGCCAACACCCAGCTGACCGTGCAGCCGCGTGACTACCGCGTGCTCGGCATCGAGCCGCGCTATACCCAGCGCCTGCATTGGGGCAGCACGGTGCACGACATCACCGCCGGCTACCGTTTCCTGCGCGAACGTGGCAACGACCGCAGCTACACCGTCACCCGCCGCACCGGCGTGGCCAGCGCCACCAACCGCTTCGACAACGCCACCGACGCCCACGCGTTCTACATCGACGATCGCATTGCGATCGGCCAGTGGCGGATCACCCCGGGCGTGCGCATGGAATGGATCGACATGGACCGCCGCCAGGCCGGTGGCACGGCGACCTTCCGCAGCCGCAACGACAAGGCCCTGCCCTCGCTCAACATCGCCTACCTGCTGGCGCCGCAGCTGACCGTGTTCGGCAACTACACCACCTCGTTCGGGCCGGTGCAGAACATCCAGCTCAACTCGCAGACCGCCCGCAATCCGCTGAACCCGGAAGTGGCAAAGACCGCCGAGCTGGGCGCGCGCTGGCAGGACGGCGCACTGCGTGCGGAAGTAACCGTGTTCAAGATGCGCTTCGACAACCAGATCCTGCAGGTGCCGGGGATCACCCCGCCGACCTTCCAGAACATCGGCGCCACCGACCACAAGGGCGTGGAGAGCGCGCTGGAGTACCACTTCAGCGAAGACAGCGCACTGGCCGGGTTGGAACTGTACGCCAACTACACCTGGACCCAGGCGATCCAGCAGTCCGGCGAGAACCGTGGCCTGGACGTGCCGTTCTACTCGCGCGACACCGACAGCGTCGGCGCCCGCTACGCGCTGGCCGACTGGACCTTCAATGTCTCCAGCACCCACCAGAGCGGCCAGTTCTCCGATGCCGCCAACACCTGGGAAGAAACCGCCGATGCGCGCGTGGGCCGCGTGCCGGGCGTGCGCCTGTGGAACGCGCAGGTGGCCTGGCAGGTGCCGGGCCTGGGTGACAGCGAGATTGCGCTGGGCGTGAACAACCTGGCCGACAAGCGCTGGTACACCCGCAACGTCGATGGCAACGCCGGCCGCATGGTGGCCGCGCCGCGCACCTTCTACATGCAGGGCCGCTACCGCTTCTGACGCGGTAACCGCCCGATGCAGTGACGGCGGCGACCACGGTGGCGGCGTATCATGCCGCCACCATGTCACTGCCTGTTTCGCCATCGCGCCTGCATCTGGCCTTCCAGGGCCTGCGCCTGCGCCTGCGCGGCAGCGACCTGTGGTTCATCGCGCTTGCCCTGCTGGTCGGCCTGATCGCCGGCTACCTGACCCTGCTGCAGTCCGGCATCGCACGCTGGCTGCAGGGCACCCTGTACGGGCTGGACGACGGCATGCGCCTGAGCTCCCTGCCCTCGCTGACCTGGACCGCATTGCTGGTGCTGCCGCTGGGTGGCCTGCTGGTCGGCCTGGTCAGCCTGGCCGCGACCCGGCTCAAGCGGCCCCTGCTCGATGCGGTCGAAGCCAATGCCCTGCATGGCGGGCGCATGTCGATGCGCGACAACCTGATCGTGCTGACCCAGACCCTGCTGTCCAATGGCTGCGGCGCATCTGTGGGGCTGGAGGCGTCGTACACGCAGATGGGCGCCGGCAGCGGTTCGCAGCTTGGCCGGGTGATGCGCCTGCGCCGCAACGATGTACGCATCCTGGTCGGCGCCGGCGCTGCCGGTGCCATTGCTGCCGCCTTCGGTGCGCCGCTGGCCGGTGCGTTCTATGCCTTCGAGATCGTCATCGGCGCCTACACGCCGGCCGCACTGGCGCCGGTGGCCGTGGCCGCACTGGCCGGTGCGTTCGTGGCCGATCAGGCCGGCATCGAGGCTTACCTGCTGCCCGCCGCTTCGACCATAGACGTACGCGCCGCCGACTACGCCATTTACGGCCTGCTGGGCTGCTGCTGCGCGATGGTCGGCATTGTCATCATGCGCCTGATCGCGTCCATTGAGGGGAGGGTCAAGCGCAGCCCGTTGCCGCTGTGGGGCCGCCCGGTGGTGGGTGGCCTGCTGCTGATCCCGCTCGCCCTGGCCAGTCCGCAGGTGCTGTCGTCCGGCCATGGCGCGCTGCACCTGGACCTGACCACGCACCTGCCGCTGATCTGGATCGGCGGCCTGCTGACCCTGAAGTGCCTGGCCTCGGGCATCTCGCTGGGCTTCGGCTTCCGTGGCGGCCTGTTCTTCGCCTCGCTGTTCATGGGCACCCTGGTCGGCGCGCTGTTCGCCGGACTGCTGGGCATGGCCACCGGCGTTCCGGTGATCGACGCCACCTCGGCCGCGCTGGCCGGCATGGCCGCGCTAGCTGCTGCCGTCGTTGGCGCGCCGATGACCATGGCCATGCTGGTGCTGGAAGGCACGCACGATTTCCTGCTGACCAGCGTGGTGATGAGCGCGGTACTGGTGTCCAGCACGCTGGTGCGGCAGTGGTTCGGCTACTCGTTCTCGACCTGGCGCATGCACCTGCGCGGCGAGACCATCAAGAGCGCCCGCGACGTGGGCTGGGTGCAGAACCTCAACGCCGGCCGGCTGATGCGCAAGGGCGTGGCCACTACTCCGGCCGATCTCGATGCCGCCGCGTTCCGCCAGCGCTTCCCGCTTGGCTCGGGCAGCCGGGTGATCCTGATCGACAGCGAAGGCCATTACGCAGGCATCGTGCAGATTCCGCGCGTCTACGGCGACGGCGTGAAGCCGGAGACCATGATCGGCGAGCTGGCCGAGAACCGTGACGTGTCACTGTCACCGGCCGCGGACGTGGTCAGCGTGATGCAGCGCTTCGACCAGACCCAGGCCGATGAACTGGCGGTGGTCGGCGCCGACGGCCAGGTCCTGGGCGTGGTCTCTGAAGCCTTCGTCCGCAAGCGCTACGCCGAGGAACTGGACAAGCGCCAGCGCGAACTGATGGGCGAGCGCGTCGAGGACACCGACTGACCCCGCAAAAAGGGGACGGAGGGGATTAAGTCGTTTCTGGCACGCTAACTAACCACGCGTGGCGTGGACCGCTGGAAATCCACGCATGGCGTGGATCTACTGTCACCTCAACCGGGTAGACTCCGGCCATGCGCTTCATTGAGACCTTCCAGGCCGGTCCCTTCGCCGACACCGTGGTCAGCCTGCTGGCCGCCTTCGTGCTGGGCACGCTGATCGGCGCCGAGCGCCAGTACCGGCAACGCACGGCCGGCCTGCGCACGAATGTGCTGGTGGCAGTTGGCGCCGCTGCCTTCGTCGACCTGGGCATGCGCATCGCCGGCAGCGCCGAGGCGGTGCGGGTGATCTCCTACGTCGTCTCCGGGGTCGGCTTCCTCGGCGCCGGCGTGATCATGAAGGAAGGCATGAACGTGCGCGGCCTGAACACCGCCGCCACCCTGTGGTGCTCGGCGGCGGTGGGCAGCTGCACCGGCGCGGACATGCTGGCCGAAGGTGTGCTGCTGACCGTGCTGATCATCGCCGGCAACACGCTGCTGCGGCCGCTGGTGAATGCGATCAACCGCATCCCGATCAACGAAGCCGCCACGGAAGCCACCTACGAGGTGCGCCTGAGCGTGGATGCCGAAGCCGTACCACGGGTGCGTGAGCGGTTGGTCGATGCGCTGGAAGCAGCGCAGTACCCGGTCGGCGATGTGCAGGTGGTCGAACATGCCGATGCACCAACCGATGTGATCGCGGTGCTGGTCAGTACTGCCGTGAGTGCCGATGAGCTGGACGTGGTGCTGGCACGGATGGAGCACGTGCCGGGGGTGCTGCATGCCACGTGGGAAGTCAGCACCCGCGATTGATTCATCCACGCAGGGCGTGGATCTGCCGAGGTCGTGGTGAAGTAGATTCACGCCATGCATGGATACGCTTCTCTCACCCACCCGCCATGCGCTGCTGTGCCCGCAGCAGCTTCCGGAACGAGCCGCACTTCCGGGCATCCTCTGCCTGCGGGCAGGCCGCCGCACGTTGCAGGTGCCGGCGTACCCGTTGCAGCTGGATGATCTGCCGCTGCAGCACATCAGCCTGCGCCAGCAGGGCCTCACGATCCAGCGTAAGGCATCCGCGCTGCGGCGGCAGCGATGCGCCGATCTGCTGCAGCGACAGCCCGGCCGCCTGGGCCAGGCCGATCAGTGCCAGCCGTTCCAGCACATGCTCGTCGTACTGCCGGTGCAGGCCGCGACGGCCCAGTGCCTGCAGCAGCCCAAGTTGTTCGTAGTAGCGCAGGGTCGAGGCCGGCACGCCGCTGCGCTTGACCACCTCGCCAATATCCAGTTCGCGCACGGGCTTGACCTCAAGTGACCTTCAAGCGCCAACCTATGGGCGACTTCCCCGCAAGGCAAGACCATGACCAGTACATCCCCCGTTGATCAGAACGCGCTGTGGAACGGCCCCGGCGGTCAGATCTGGGTTGCGCAGCAGGCCATCCTCGACGGCCTGTTCCAACCCCTGGCCGACCTGCTGGTCGACGAACTGCCCGACACCGTCACGCAACTGCTGGATGTAGGCTGCGGGACCGGTGCCAGCCTGCTGGCATCAGCCGCAGCACGCCCGTCGGCGCACTGCACCGGCCTGGACATCTCCGCGCCGATGCTGGCGCTGGCCCGTCAACGCGCCGAGGCGGCAGGACTGGACGCAGACTTCATCGTCGCCGACGCACAGCAGCATCCGCTGCCCACCGCGCACTTCGACTGGATCCAATCGCGGCTGGGTGTGATGTTCTTCGAAGACAGCCAGGCCGCCTTCGCCAACCTGCACCGTGCCGCGCGACCGGGTGCCGGCCTGCGTTTCATCGCCTGGCGCAGCGCAGCGGAGAACCCGTTCATGACAACGGCCGAGCGCGCCATCGGCGACGCACTGGATCTTCCGCCCCGCGCGCCCGGCGCACCGGGCCAGTTCGCCTTTGCCGATGGCGAGCGCGTGCAGCACCTGCTGCAGGCCGCCGGCTGGAATGACGTGGAGGTTGTTGCGGTAGACCTGCCCTGCTCGCTCGCCCGCGAAGACCTGCCGACCTATGTCGGCCAGCTGGGCCCGTTGGGCCTGGCGCTGCGCAATCTGCCCGAAGACCGGGCCACCTCGCTCCGGAACAAGGCGGTAGCGGCATTCACCCCGTTCGTCGAAGGCGACCGCGTACGCGTGGATGCCGCCTGCTGGCTGGTCCGCGCCCGCGCCTAGGAAAAGGGGACGGAGGGGATTAAGTCGCTCTTGCCCCGAGTGTGCCGGGAACGACTTAATCCCCTCCGTCCCCTTTTTCCCTACAGCGCCTCGCCGGCGTCGGCCAGACGAGATTCGATCAACGCATACCACTGCTGCAGCACGTCGATCAGCATGTCCAGCTCCGCATCGGTACGCTGCGCGCGGCCGCTGCGCAGGCAGGCCTGGGCCTCCTGCAGCTGGGCAAGGAACCCGGCCACGGTATCGGCCTGCAGGATCAGGCCTGGCAGGCGCCGCCCGGGAATGCGTACCACGGCATGGTTGCCGAGCTGGCCGTACACGCTGAGTGTGGTTTCCGTCTTCATGGAAAGAGGCAGGAATTGAGCGTTCATCGCGTGCACCGTTAGAAAACCTGAGCCGCAGGCAGGCGTGGACGACGGGGGAGACGTTGCCACGCCTGCCGGCGGTCAGGGGGGACTCGGGATCGGGGCCTGGCCCCGGTGAGGGGATTTCAGCGCGGCTGTGCCACTCCGGCGATCTGCACGCGACGGTTTGGCGCCAGGCAGGCGATCAGCTCGCGCCGATTGCGCTGCTCGCACTGCACGATCGGCTCGGCCGCGCCGCGTCCTTCGGCGCTGATGCTGGCTGCAGGCACGCCGCCCTGCACCAGCGCGCTGCGCACGGCCTCGGCGCGGCGCTGCGACAGGGTCTGGTTGTAGCTGGCACTGCCGATACGGTCGGTGTAGCCGGTCACCCGGATCGACTGCACCTGTGCGGCTTCACGCACCTGCGCCAGGATGCCCTGCACCGCCTGCTGGCCCTCGGCGCTGAGTACCGCGCTGTCGAATCCGAACAGCGCGTCGGCCGACAGCCGCAGGGGTTGCTCCGGCAGCGGTGCCGGTGCAGGCGGCGCCGGTGGCCGTGGCGGTTCGATCACCGCCGCGCACGATTCCGGCTTCCAGTAGCCCGCCTGGGCGATGCCCTTGCTGTCGAAGCGCACCTGGAACTGGCACGTGAAATACTCCGCGCCCTGCGCGGTGCGGAAGTTGAACAGGTAGTTCCACTCGCGCACGCCCCACATGCCTTCATTGAAATGCGGCGTGCCCAGCAGCGTGTACAACTGCCGCTTGCTCATGCCCGGCGCGAAGCGGCGCAGGTCGGCGACGTCCGGATAGATGCCTTCCTTCAACGAGGCCCTGGAGGCCTCCGGGAACTGCACGGCGGTGGCTTCGGCAGGACCGTCGGTGGCTGGCGCATGGCTGCGGCAGGCGGCCAGCAGGCCCATCCCCAGGATCAGGCCCAGCGTAGCGGCCATCTGGCCGGTGCGGGCGATGCGATGCTGTTTCATGTCATTCCCCCCTTTGGACGTTTCCGCGATGCCGGGCCGCGCGTGCGGCCCGGCCGCGGGGATCACCACTGGATGCCGGCACCGACGGCCACACCGGCCTCGCCACGGCTGTTGGTGGAGCCGCTGAACTTGTAGATCCAGCGACCACCTTCAGAGACACCGGAGATACCGATCGCCACGCCCGACTCGCCGTTGTAGCTGCCAGCGGCGACCGAGGCCATGCTGCGGCCCGCTTCGCTGGGCTGCGGCAGCGCTGCGGTGGCCATCGCCGAAGCGATACCGGCCGAGGCGCGGTTGTCGGTCTTGCGCAGGTCGCGCTCGAAGCCGCCCATGCGCTCGTCGGTGTACGCCTTCGACCAATCCAGGGTCTGCGCCATGCCCGACTTCAGCTGGTCCACGTTGACCGCGTCGGTACCGGCGGTGCCGGCGGCGACGTTGCGCACCGTGGTCGGGCCGCTGCCGGTGGATCCCAGCGTGACGCTGTTGTAGTTGGTCGCACCGTTCACCGTGGTGTCGTAGCGGATGGTGCCCTGCTGCGAGGCCTGCAGCTGGCGCACGTTGACCGCGTCGGTGGCCTGCGAGCCGTCAGCCACGTTGACCACCTGGCGTTCGGCGCCGCTGGCACCCACCGAGACCGTGTTGGCCCGGTTCGCCACCGAACCCGCACCCAATGCCACCGAGTTGTCGGCCTGCGCCTGTGAACCATTGCCGAGCGCGGTCGAGTTGGCACCGGCGGCAGTGGAGCCTGCACCACCCGCGGCCGAGTTGGCGCCGCTGGCGGACGGATCGGCCAGGTTGTTGGTGTTGTTGGCGCGGAAGCTGCCCGCCACGTTGGTGATGTTCTGGATCTTCTGGTCGGTGTACTTCTTCGACTCGTCGATGGCGTAATTCACGCCGTTCTTCAGCTGGCCGACATTGGTCGCGTCGTAGGTGTCCGAGCCGTCGGCAACGTGGGTGATCTTGCGCTCGCTGCCGCTGCTGCCGACCGAGACCTCACCGGCCGAGTTGCTGGCACCGGTCTGGCCGTAGGCGCCGGTATAGCCGCTCTGTGCGCCAACGCTGGCCACCGAACCGGCACCCAGTGCCACGCTGTTGCCGGCGCTGCTGCTGGCACCGTTGCCGACCGCCACGCTGTTGGCACCGGCTGCACTGGCCTGCGGGCCGACCGCCACCGCTTCCGCACCGGCCGCGGTGGCTGCGGCCGCCGTCGAGTTCACCGCCAGGTAGGCACTGCCACCGCCACCGTTGGTGATGCGCTGGTTGAGGACCTTCAACGAGCCATCGACGGCAGTGAAGGCGGCGGTGACGTTGTTGTAATCGCCGCTGGTAAAGGTGCCATCGGTGGCGATGCTGGAGATGCTGAACGTCGGCGCGGTCCACGCGTTGGTGGTGCCGTTGTAGGCAGTGGTGCCGCCGAAGTAGTTGGCGATGGTGCTGTGGGTGCTGAACAGCTGGTCGCCGGTGATGGCGTCGCTGCTGCCGGCCAGGATGCTGCCGGCGGCGACATTGGTGATCTTCACCGCGCCGGTGCCGGTGCCCGTCAGCGTCACGCTGTTGAGCACGTTGCCACTGCCGTCGACATCGTACTTCACGGCCAGCTTGTCGATCTCGCCGGTCTGGTCGGCAACGTTGGCCAGCGAGTTGCTGACCGCATCGAAGGCGGTGCCGACGTCGTTGTAGCTGCCCTTGGTCACGGTGCCGTTGGCGGCGACGTTGTTGATCGAGTACGTCGGTGCGGTCAGCACGCCGCTGGCGCTGACCGCAGCACCACCGCCGAGGTGGGTGGCCACGGCCTGGTTGGCGGCGAACAGCTGGGCCCCGTTGATGGCCTCGCTGCTGGTGGCGCTGACCTGGCCCGGGCCGAGATTGCGCAGCGTGGTGGCGGTGCCGGCCTGGCCCAGCGTGGCGCTGGCATAGTTGACGCTGCCATCGGCGTTGAGGTCATAGCGCAGTGCCCCCTGCTCCGAGGCCTGCAGCTGTCCCACGTTGACCGCATCGGTGGCCGCGGTACCGGCCGCCACGTTGGTGACCTGACGCTCTGCGCCAGCGGCACCGATGGAAACCGTGTTGGCACGATCGGCAAGGCTTCCCGCCCCCACTGCGATGCTGTTGGCTGCCGTCGCCCGCGCATTGGTGCCGACCGCGATCGAATCGGCGCCGCTGGCCACGGCCTCGGTACCGGTCGAGTTCACCCGCAGGTACTTGGTACCGCCGTTGCGGATATCGGTGATCTGCGTGTTGAGGTTGACCAGCGAACCATCCACCGCCGCGAAGGCATCGGTGGCGTTGGTGTACAGGCCCTGGGCGATGGCGCCGGTGGTGGAGATCGTGCTGATCTCGAACAGCGGCGCAGTGAAGGCACCGCTGGCCGGATCGAACGCAGCGCGGCCACCGAAGAAGCTGGCGATGGCGGCGTTGGTCGCAGCCAGTTGGCCACCGTTGACTGCTTCCAGGCTGCCCGCGGTGACCGCGCCGCCGGCCAGGTTGCCGATGGTGGTGGTGCCAGTGCCCGCGCCAAGCGTCACCCGACGGTAGTTCGGGTTGCCGGCACCGTCCAGGTCGTAGGTCACCGCAGCTGCCGCCACATCATCGATCAGGCTGATGGCGCCCTTCAACTGGGCCACATTGACCGCATCGGTGTTGACGCTGCCGGCAGCCACGTTGGTGATCTGGCGCTCGCCGCCACCGGCGGTGCCCACCGATACTTCGCCGGCCGAGACCTGCGGTGCAGTGAGGCCATAAGCGCTGTAGCTGGCCTGCGCGCCGCGCAGTGCAGCCGAACGGTAGCCCAGTGCGACCGAGTTCGCCTGGTTGGAGGTGGCTTCAGCACCCAGCAGGGTCTGGCCGTTGGCGGTACCGACGGCACTGTCACCGACGATCACCGAATGGCCCATGCGCGCAGCGTAGTCTGCGGTCGGGACGCCGGTCGGGTTGGTGGGATCGTTCACGCCATCGCCCGGGAAGGCAACGTTGGCATCGACCCTGGGCAGTTCGTGCCGTGCATTGGCACCGATCACCACTTCCTTCGAGCCGTTGGCGAAGGCGCCGTCGCCCATCAGCACCTGGTAGTCCTGCGCGGCGTTGACGGCCCAGCAGGAGATGTCGGCCAGGGCGATGTCCAGGCACTTGGCGGCCCAGGCCGGCGAATCCTTCGGCAGCAACAGGCCCAGCAGGCCGCCCGGATTGCCGTTGTTGATGTTGTAGATGTAGCTGTCGGAGGTGACGCCACCGATCAGGGTCAGGTGCGAGCTGCCGCCGGTGACAGCGCCGCCGAGGCCATTGAGGGTGCTGCCGACCGGCGACAGGTTGACCACCGGCAGTCCCAGCACATTGACCGTCGAGTAGGTCTGCATCACGTTGGCGTTGCTGAGCTTGAGGTTGCCGTTGCTCAGGTAGCCGTTGCCGCCGAACAGGCTGGTGGTGGTCGGGCCGATCAGCTGCCCGACATTACCGACCAGGCCGCCGGTGCCGATGATCAGGCCAGCGTTCGGGTCGGCCGGAGCCGGCGCCTTCGGGCTGGTCGGCGGGATCGCCGAGGGCTTGGTCAGGCCGAGGCCGCCGAGCGTGCCACCGACCAGGCCGCCTACGGCACTGCCGAGATTGCCGATGGTGCCGTTGAGGTTGCCATTGAGCAGGTTACCGACGGCGCCGCCGACATTGCCGAGTGTATCGCCCAGCAGGCCCCCCAGGCCGCCGGTGCTGCCACCTGTTACGCCGTTGAGTACACCGCTGACGGTGCTGCCTACTGCACCCACCGTATTGTTGAGCGTGCCGCCCACGGCACCGCCAACCGAACCGACCGTGCCGTTGAGTGCACCACCCACGGTGCCGCCGACTGCGCCAACCGTGCCAACCGCACCGTTGAGCGCGCCGCCGACGGTGCTGCCGACCGAAGCGACCGTCCCGTTGAGTGCACCACCCACGGCGCCGCCAACTGCACCGACCGTGCCAACCGCACCGTTGAGCGCGCCGCCGACGGTGCTGCCGACCGAATCGACCGTGCCGTTGAGCGCACCACCCACGGTGCCGCCAACTGCGCCAACCGTACCAACGGCGCCGTTCACTGCACCACCCACCGCGCTACCGACAGTTCCAACGGTGCCTTCGAGCGTGCTGCCCAGTGCTTCGCCCACCGTTCCAACCGTGCCGTGCAAGGCGCCGCCGACCGCACCAACCGTGTTGCCTACGGTGCCATCAAGCACGCCACCTATGGCGCCGCCTGCCGCGCCGACAACACCGCCCACCAGGCCATCGACGCCCAGCGCGCTGTTCTGCGCCGCCACGGTCGCTTGGCCGGCCAGCTTCAGATTGCGGTCGGCCACGACTTCGTGGCCACGCGGCGCCTGCACGCGCACGTTGCCGGCAACACCGGTATCGAAGGCCGCGGTGATCGCACGATCATGAGTCTCGCCCGGCAGCTCCTCCTTGGCCGGCAGCGTGACCGCCGCCGTCGCCTTGACCTGCCCCTGGCCGTCGATCTGGTGGCCCGCCAGCTTCAGCTGCGAATCCACCTTGCCGTCAACGGACGCCTTGAGGCCGGACCGCGAGCCAGCCGGTGCGCCAGCAACAGCGGCGGCCGCCTTGGCACCGGTATCGATCGAGGCCACCTGCGCACCGGCGATGCCAACGCCGGCCTTCGCCTGGGCATCCGCAGCCACACCGAGCGGCGCGTGCGCGGACGGCACAACGTTGGCCGCCAGCGAGGCATCAATCTTCGCCACACTGGACGCTGCGTGTCCCAACCCGGCATTGGCGCGGACATCGGCGGCCAGCGCAGGAACCGCGACCTGCTTCGGCGCAGCGCTCGCCGCCAGCTTCACCTGCACGGTGGCCGGCAGCACGTCGCGTACGATCGGCAGCGAGTTCGTACTCAGCTGCAGGCCGACACGCGCGTCAGCGCTGATCGCCGGACTGCTCTGCGCCTGGCGCGATGCGGCAGCCAGCGCCACTTCCGCGTCGACCTTGACCGGCATCGGCTGCGCGTACTTGGCTGCGAGCGCCTGCAGGTCGCGCAGCGACTGATTGGATTCGGTTGCGCCTGCATGCCCGCTGGCCAGCGCACACAACAGGGCAAGGGCCAGGGCAGTCGGCATCAGCAGTGCACTGCGCGGATCGCGGGCGGCGCTGCCGCCGCTGTCGCCGGTGGCCAGTTCCGAGGCTACAACCAGAGCATTGAGCTGGCGGTTCCATACACGCCGGTAGATGCGGTTCATGAGCATTTCCCCCGTAGGCGAACAACTGGAATGTCAGTGGACTTGCCGTTAGGCAGGTGACTGACATTTCAGCGTTTGCAACGGCGGTGGCGCACTTCAATCCGGCACGGCAATCGCGCATTCCGGCAAATCCACGGCCGGATCCGGCAGCCGTCTATGCAGAAGCGGCAGCATGATCGGCAAACGGATGCGCAATTCCGGCACAAATGCCGTGGAAACCCTTGCGGGACCTTGGCTCAGGCCGGCTGGCCGATCTGCGCGGGCGCGCGCATCAGGGTATCGCGCGGCAGTTCGCCGAATACCTTGCGATAATTGTCAGCGAAGCGCGAGAGGTCCCAAAGCCCGCAGCTGAGCGCGATGGCCTTCACCGAGCGGCGGCTGGAATCGGCCATCGACAGGCTCCGGCAGGCGGCACACAGGCGCAGCATGGAGAGGTACCGGTTCGGCGAAGTGCCGAACAGGTCCTCGAATGCATAACGCAGGCCGCGCTCGCTGACGCCAGCGGCATCGCAGATTTCATTCATGTAGATGTTGCGGCGCAGGTTGAGCCGCATGAAATTCTCGGCACGCTGAGCAATCAGATAATGTGTGCGCCGCGCACGGCTGCAGCCCGGGCGGTCGGCGGTACCCGCGCCCAGCAGTGCCTGCACATGCTCATGCAGCAGCCGCTCGGCTTCTTCCGGCTGCAGGCCGGAACCCTGCCCCAGCTGCAGGTGCAGCTGCTGATAATGGCGCGCCAACGGCGCTGCTTCGTTGGCCAGGCTGAACAACGAGAGTGCCTGCCCAGCCGGTGGCGTGCTGCGCAGGCTCAGTTCGGTCAGCTTGCGCTGCACGCGCGCCGCCGGCACCAGCATCAGCGTCATGTGCGTGCCCGGGCTCAGGGTGAACTCGCTGATGCCCTCCGGCATCACGGTCAACGCCATACCCGCCGCAAGCGGTACACCGTGGCACCAGCTCAGCGTCTCATCGGTGGCGTGCAGATAGCCGAGCATCGCCCAGTCCGGCGGCAGCATGAAGCGGCCACGGCAATGGAATCCACAGCTGATGCTGCAGAACAACGCCTCCTCGTGCACGCGTGAAGCGAAGGCTGCCCGCGGCCCATTGCCATCGAGCAGAAGCAGTTCAACATCACATACACGAAGCACGCCGCTCAGCGTCGCCAGGTCGATCGACCGCAGGCCGCTGTCGTCGCTGTCTCCTACCCCACCATCGACCATGACAGTGTCGTCCCCCGATTATCCGTCGTGCGATACGGCCCCCACTGCCTGACAGGGCGCGCACCTCTCATGGAATCTCTTCCATCGCCGGGATGCGCGCCAGCAAAGTGCGCACCCCAAAAGAAACGCGAGTACTTGAATACGAGTATGCCCGATAATTCAGCGGGGTAAACATCTGCCCGCGTTGAATAGGATGGATACAGACGTGAAAATCATGCTGACGTGATTGGCACAGTTCTCGCATTCGACTGAACCCAAAATCACATTATCTGCACGTCGATGAATCGTTGTGCGAGCGAACGGATTTCCGTCACAGAACCCGCGTGAAAAATTAAGGACCGAAGGGATTCTGCCGAATTTGCATATAGGTTCCGGTTGCAGCCGGCCGCCATTCAGGCAAAGTCGATAACACGGTGATCCGGTCTTTGATAATGACCGCACCCAGGGGGACAGCATGACCATGCACGTATCGCTCGACACGTCGACCACCGGCCCCGCGCCGCGCGGTCGCGGTTGTGCGAACGGCGTCCCGCCTGGAAGCGATCACCCTGCTTGAGCACAGCGGGTCCATCCCGCCTTGCCTCCTCCGCCAGGACGTGCGGAGGTCCACGGACGATCCCGGCGGAGCCGGGCCACCGCCCAACAGGTGTCCTGTAGCAGACAGGTAGAGGGAGACAATCGTCATGAACGCATCGATCCGCAAGTTCCTGAAGGAAGAAGATGGTGTCACCGCGCTCGAGTACGGGCTGCTGGCCGCTGTGATTGCGGGAGTGCTGATCGCACTGGGCAGTACGCAGATCCAGACATTCTTCAGCACGCTCTTTGAGAATCTCACCAAGCTTGCCAACAAGGCTTCAGGCAGCACGCCCGCCTGAGCCGCCTCCTGGATTGGATCAGGGACAGCAACTGCTGAGCGTCCACTGACGGGCGACGGAGTGTGCGATGACACTGCTGGGTTTATTGGCCATCGGCGTATGCCTGCGGATCGCGATCAGCGATCTGTACGCCCGGCGGGTGCCCAACGCCTGGCTGCTGTCCGCATGCGCGATCACCGTTGTCGTGCTCATCGCCGGACAGTTCAACGCGCCGCGCCTGCCGTGGGCTTCCCACGTTGCCGGCGCGGCGCTCGGCCTGGTCGCATTGCTGCCGTTCCATGCGTTGCGCTGGATGGGCGCCGGGGATGTCAAGTTCTTTTCCGTGCTGGGATTGATGCTGGGCTGGCAGACACTGCTGCCGATCTGGATCGCGGCCAGCCTCGCAGCGGGCGCACATGCCGCGTTGGTGCTGGCGTCACGCCGGGTGGGTCCAGTACTGCCCATCGGCCTGCAAGCCCAGCTGAACCGGGCCAGTTCGCAGTGGCATTCACACCCGGCGCTGCGCGACATGCAGAACGCCCGCCAGGGACGCCATGGCATTCCCTATGCAGCCTACCTGGCCGTGTCGGCCATCGCCTGGATCCTCATCACTACGTATGGAGGTGTGCCATGAACACCCCCAACCCGCGCCGGCAACGTGGTGCGGCCAGCATCGAGTTCGCCTTGATGCTCATGCTGGGCCTGCTGCCACTGCTGCTGTTTACGTTCTCCGGCGTGATGATCATGGCGGCCCAGCAGACGCTGGCAACCGCTTCGGCCGAGGGTGCGCGCGCATCGCTGCGCTATGGCAGCGCCAATGAACGTCGTACCGCGGCGTGTATTGCGGCGCGCAGCTCGATGCAGTGGCTGCTGAACTTCTCCGGGCAGTCCGTCGACTGCAGCAATGGGGGAAGCAACGCCATCCTGGTTTCCGCGCAGGCGCCCTGCGCCGGACTGGCCAGCGCCCAGTGCATGACCGTGACCGTCAGCTACGACTACGCAAGCCATCCCTTCCTGCCCGGCACCGCCACGCTCTACAAGTGGGTAATGCGGGCTCCCATCCGCAGCGTGGCGGTCGCGCAACTCGACCTCGGCAGCGGCAACTGACGATCGCTACAGGAGACGGTTCCATGCTCAAGTTGACCCGCATCGCCGCCGTCGCCCTGATCGGGTTGGCCGTGCTGCTGGCGGTCATCGCCCTGATGATCGGGCGCAGGCAAGCCGCGCCGGCCACGGTTGCCCCGGCCGCGCAGAGCGAAGCCCAGGCAATCACCGTGGTGGAGGCGGTGGCGCGACTGCCGGCCGGCGAACCCATTTCTGCCAATGGACTGCGCCTGGCGCAGCGCAGCGCCCCGGTTGCCGGTGCCGCCTCCAGCATTTCCGCCGTGGTGGGAAAGGTGCCGGTGCAGGACATTGCCGAAGGCACGGCAATCAGCAGCAATGCGCTTGCGCAGGGATTCTCGCTGCAGCTGCGCCCCGGAGAGCGCGCACTCGCGGTACCGGTTGACGAGTTGGTGGGCGCCGGCAACCGCATCGTGCCGGGCGATTTTGTCGACGTGTTCCTCAACCTGCGCAACGCCCAACCCAACGCCAGCGGGCCGGCCGATGCAGCACAGACGCGCCTGCTGTTGTCGCGCCTGCGCGTGCTCAGCTATGGCCAGCAGGACATCGCCCTGGCCAACTCTGGCGCTGTCGCCAGCACTGAAGCCGATGCGCGCAACGATCCACGCGCCGCCGACATCACCGGAAGCAGCAGCACCCAGAGCACGGGCAGCGAGACCACCCAGCCGGCACGCAGCGCGGTACTGGCGGTACCGGTGGCCGACGCCAACCGGCTGTTGCTGGGTGCGCAGCAGGGCAAACTGTTCCTGGCCCTGCGCAACCCTGCCGATCCCGGCCAGCCCGATCTGGCGCTGTTCCCGCAGGCACGCGGTGTGATCGATCCGCTGCGGGGGCTGGATGCGGAACAGCAGCTTGCGCTGCAACGGCCGGAGAATCACGCCTACGCCGGCATCGACGGTGATGCATTGGCCGGCCGCAGCAACACGCCGGCCCGCAGCACCCAGGATGCCCCGGCACGGACACTCGCACCCCGGCGCAGCGCCCCGCGCGCATCGGGTATCGAAATCATCCGGGGTGACAGCTCCGCCCCCCGTGGTTCCCTTTGACCTGCATCGAGCGCATCCATGACCGAACGTCGCCGCAGTCCACGCCCTTCCCCCCGCCAGCGCTGGCTGGCCCTGCTGCTGGTGCTGCTGGCACCGGCGACGAGCGTGGCCGCCGACGACCTGGTACTGCAGACGCGCGAGCAGCGCCCCTGGCCCCTGCCGGGTGACCTGGAGCGGGTGGCCATTGCCGACCCGGGCGTGGCCGATATCGTGATGCTGCGCGGCCAGCGCCAGGCACTGCTGGTCGGCAAGGCACCGGGCACCACCACGCTCCTGCTCTGGCACCGCAAGCAGGCCGAGCCACAGCGCCTGCAGGTGCGGGTACAAAGCGCGGTGCAGGGCGCGGCCGACGCGGGCGCGAACGGACTGGTGTTCACCCAGCAGGACAATCAGGGCCTGCTGCAGGGAAGCACCGACAGTGTGCTGTCGCACATGCAGGAACAGAAGACCGCCGCGATGGCCCTGGGCAAGGACGGACTGCTTGCCGACGCATCGACGGTAAGCAGCGGCGGCGTCGTGCAGGTCGAGGTCAAGGTGGTCGAATTCAACAAGACCGCTCTGAAGCAGATCGGCATCAGCTTCCAGAACCGCAATGGCAACTTCGCCTACGGATTCGCCCGCCCGGGCGGCCAGCTGCCGGGCAACACCGGCATCCTGCCCGGCATGCAGGAAGGCAACTCCAGCAACGAAGCCGAATCGCCCATTTCTTCGGCGTTCCGCCTGGTGTTCGGCTCGACCAAGGGCCTGTGGAATGCCGACGTCGACCTGCTGCAGAACAATGGCATGGCGCGCGTGCTGGCCGAACCTACCCTCGTCGCATTGTCCGGCCAGAGCGCCAGCTTCCTTGCCGGCGGCGAGCTGCCAATCCTGGAGCCGCAGGGGCTGGGCACCACCACGATCACCTACAAGCCCTTCGGCATCGGCCTGACCGTGACACCGACGGTACTGGCGCCGAACCGCATCGCCTTGAAAGTCGCGCCGGAAGCCAGCGACCTGGACTACAGCAACGCCATCGCGCTCAATGGCGTGCACATTCCATCGATCACCACCCGCCGCGCCGACACCACGGTCGAGCTGGGCGATGGCGAGAGCTTCGTGATCGGTGGCCTGGTCAGTTCCAACGTGGTTTCCAGCGTCGGCAAGATTCCGCTGCTGGGTGACCTGCCGGTCATCGGCTCGTTCTTCCGCAACTTCGACTACAAGCGCCAGGACAAGGAGCTGGTGATCATCGTCACGCCACGCCTGGTGAAGCCGCTGGCCCGCAACACCGAACTGCCACTGCCCGGCGACCGCGAAGCCAAGCCGCACATGCCCGAATGGGGCGCCTGGCTGCTGGGTCCAATCAGCCAGGACCCGGTACCCGGCTTCTCACGCTGATTCCATGATGCCTGCGATACCACGCCCATGCCCTACGCCACTGCCCAGCCGCTGCATCCGCAAGGACCGCCGATGAACCTGGTCCTGTACGGAATGGATCGCGAACTGCTGCCCCGGCTGGCGGCCAAACTGCCGCCGACCACCACCCTGCACTGGCAGGACAGCAGCGCCCCGACCTCCGCACAGGACCTGCACCGCGGGCCGCAGAACCTTGTGCTGCTCGACTTCCGCCCCGAGCATGCCGCCGCCTCCAGCGTGCTGGCGCAGCAACTGCAACAGACAGAACCGGACCTGGCACTGGTTGCCGTCGGTGCCACCAGTGCCGGACAGGTAGAGGGTGTCGTCATCGCACTGCGGGCGGGCCTGCGTGACGTACTGGACCTGGACAGCGACAACGCCGGTGTCGAGGCCGCACTGCGTCGTGCCCTGTCACCACGACCAGCTGCCGCCGCGCAGCACGCGCACAAGGCGCGCCTGATCGTCCTGCTGGGCGTGCGCGCCGGGGTTGGCACCAGTACGATGGCCGCGCACCTTTCGGTGCTGGCACAGCAGACCCGTGCGCTGGCACAGGGCGAGGCAGTGCAGCAGGACGGCCTGCTGATGGAACTGGCCCAGCCTTCGGGTGACCTTGCGCTGTACCTCAATCTGGACAGCCGCTTCCATTACGAAGACGCGCTGCGCAACGCCAGCCGCATCGACGCCACCCTCGCCCGCACGGCCATGGCCCGGCACGATTCCGGGCTGGTGCTGCTGGACCGCGCCAGCGGAAGCGACGCAGTGCCGCCGTCCGATCCGGCTGCGCTGCTGCAGCGCCTGCGCACCGTGTTCGCCAGCGTGCTGTGTGATGCCGGCGGCTGCCCGGTGCGCCAGCTGCCACCGCTGCTGCTGGACCAGGCCGACGAGATCTGGCTGGTCACAGATGCCTCGATCGCCACGCTGGTGTCGCTCGATCAGGCACTGAAGCACCTTGCCGGGCAACGCGAACGCGAGAAGCGGCTGCAGCTGGTGATCAACCGCCACGATGACAGCAGCGGAATGAGCCCGGAGCAGATTGCGCGCCGCTTCGAGGTGCCCCTGCTGGCCACGCTTCCCGAGCGCCCACGCGTGCGCCTGTCAGCGAGCCAGGGCCACCTGCTGCTGCAGGATGCGCCGCGTGACCCCTATCTGCGTGCCCTCGCCCCACTGGTTTCGCGCCTGGACCCGGCCGCTTGCCGGGTGCAGGCGCAGGGCCTGCGGGAAAGACTCTCCCTTGCCCTGGGTGGATCGCAATGGAAGACAAGGTAACCCCTTTCCCGCATGCCGTTGCCCGGCCGGTGCTGCCCGAAAGCACGCCGGGCCATCAGCCGTTCGCGCAGACCGAGCAGTACCAGAAGGTGCTGTCGGCAGCGCATGAGCACCTGCTCAACAGCATCGAGGACGAGCGCATCGACATCGATTCCTGGGCGCCCGACACCATCGCCCGCTGGGTGCAGGTGCAGACGGTGAGCTTCATCCAGGAGTGGCGCATCCCGATCAACGAAGAAGAGATGCAGGTGGTCGCCGACGGCCTGGTCAAGGAGCTGACCGGCTTTGGCCCGCTGGACGACCTGCTGCACGACCCGTCCATCGAAGACATCCTGATCAACGGTTTCAAGGATGTGCATGTTTCCCAGGGTGGCCAGCTCAAGCGGGCCACCCAGCGATTCACCGACGATACGCACCTGCTGCGCATCCTGCGACGTATCCTGGCCCCGCTCGGGCGCCGCCTGGATGACTCCAACCCGATGGTCGATGCGCGTTTGCCCAACGGCGGCCGTCTCAACGCGATCATCTCGCCGCTGGCCGTGGACGGACCGATGGTGTCCATCCGCAAGTTCCGCAAGGATCCATTCACTCCCGATGAACTGCTGGCCAAGGGCACCTTCGACGAACCGATGCACGCCCTGCTGAAGGCGATGGTGCTGGGCCGCTGCAACATCCTGGTATCCGGCGGCACCAGCTCCGGCAAGACCTCGCTGCTGAACGCCCTGGCCAGCTACGTCCCCGCGAACGAGCGCGTGATCACCGTCGAGGACACCGCAGAACTCTCGCTCAACCACCCGCATGTGGTCCGCCTGGAAAGCCGCATCGGTGGCGCCGAAGGCCATGGCGCGGTGAGCATCCGCGATCTGGTCCGCAACAGCCTGCGTATGCGCCCTGATCGCATCGTGGTGGGCGAGGTGCGTGGCGCCGAGGTGCTGGAAATGCTGCAGGCCATGAACACCGGCCACGACGGTTCGATGGCCACCATCCACGCCAATTCACCACGCGACTGCCTGTACCGGATCGAGATGCTTGCTGGATTTGCCGGCTTCCAGGGCAGCGAGGACAGCCTGCGCCGGCAGATCGCCAGTGCCATCGACTTCATCGTGCAGATCTCGCGCCTGGGCAGCGGCCGCCGCGTGCTGGTATCGATCACCGAGATCACCGGTGTCAGCGACAACCTGATCACCACCCAGGAAATGTTCCGCCACGAACTGCAGATCGACGGCAACGGCAAAGAGATCGATCGCTGGGTCGGGCTGGGCTTCCATCCACACTCGCACAAGCTGGAGCCGTTCCGCCAACAGCTGCGCGAATCGCTCTACGGAGACTTCTGAGCATGGGAACCGGCGCGCTGCTGGGCATGTTGAGCATCATCGCGGTGCTGCTGGCGCTGGCAGCCTGGCTGTGGGGCACGGCCAGCAGCCGTGAACAACGCCAGGTTTCAATGCGGCACGCCGAGCAGCAACTTTCGCGCGGAAGCGCCACGGGCGGGGCACCCGCCGGGCCGTCCGTCACCGCTGCCAACGATCCGGCGCGGCCCGCCAGCACCGGGCGCCGCGTGCTGCCGCTGGATGGCCTGCTGCAGCGCGCAGGGCTGCAGATCGGCTGGAAAATCCCCATCATGCTGCTGGTACCGGGGCTGGTACTGTCGGTGGTAGCGATGGCGCGGCTGGGCACCGCGTGGATGTTTCCGCTGACCCTGCTGCTGTACCTGCTTGGCTGCTGGCTGTGGGTGATGCGGCGGACCACGAAGCTGCGTGCGCAACTGCTGCATCAGCTGCCGGACTTCCTCGACAACCTGGTGCGGCTGACTGCACTGGGCAACAGCCTGCAGGCCGCGTTCCAGGTTGCGTCGATGCAGACCAGCACGCCGTTGCGCGGGCTGCTGGACACCACGGTGCGCTTTGCGCGCAGCGGCATGGAGTTGGACCGTGCACTCGCGCAGGCCGCGCAACCCTATCGCATGGAGGTGCTGAAGGTGTTGTCGGTGGTGATCGGTGTCAGCGTGCGCATCGGCGGGCGCTCCGACCAGATCCTGCAGCGCATGGGTGATTTCATGCGCGACCTGGAACAGGCGCAGCAGGAGCTTTCGGCGACGACCTCCGAGACACGCATGTCTGCGTGGGTGCTGGGCCTGCTGCCACCGGCCTGCGCGGTGCTGATGGCGATCGCCAGCCCGGACTTCTTCCAGCCGGTGCTGCACGATCCGCTTGGCCACAAGATCCTGCTGCTTGCACTGGGCATGGAGCTTGTCGGCGGCTTCCTGCTGTATCGCCTGGCCAAATCGCTATGAACCCCCGCCCAGCCGGAGACGACCGATGAGCGCCAGCGCCTGGTTCGCCCTCTCCCTGCTCGTGCTGGCTGCCGGCATCGCCCTGCTGGGTATCGGCGGCTGGATACGCAGCCATCGTGAGCAGCGTACAACGGCCACGTTGAAGACCGCCCTGCAGCCGCGCGAGACGTCCCGTGACACCGAACCTGCACGGCACGATTCGCTGGGCTGGCTCGAACGCTTCGGTCGTGCCCTCAGCGGCGGCCGCCTGGAAACGGCATTGCTGGCCAATGAAGATCGGCTGCTGTTGGATCTGGCCGGGTGGAACACCCGTCGCGGTACGGCCATCTACCTCGGCCTGCGCCTGCTGCTGGCCGTGCTGGTGCTGGCACTGGTGCTGACTTTCAGCAGCGTCACCGGGCTGGCCAGGATCATGGTGATCATCGGTGCCTTGGCCGCTGGACTGCTGTTGCCCAAATTCGTTCTCTCTTCCTGGGTGAAGCGGCGCCGGCGTGCAGTCGAAACCGAGCTGCCGCTGCTGATCGACCTGCTGCGCCTGCTGCAGGGCGTAGGCTTCAGCATGGACCAGAGCCTGCAGACGCTCGGCGACAAGCTTCGCGATGCATTGCCGGTACTCGGCAGCGAACTTCAGGAGGCCAATGTCGCCTATACCCATGGCCGCACGCGCGCGCAGTCCCTGCGGCGGCTGAGCGAGGTCTATGCCGACGATGACCTGACCAGCCTGATGCAGCTGATCCTGCAGGTGCATGCCCATGGCGGTGCGGTGCAGGAGCCCCTGCGGCAGTTCAGCCTCCGCCTGCGCGAGCAGCGTCGCAACACGTTGAAGGAAAAGGTCGGCAAGCTCTCGGTGAAGATGACCGTGGTGATGATGCTGACCCTGCTGCCAGCGTTGATGCTGGTGCTCGCCGGGCCGGCGCTGGTCGCGCTGGCCACCACCCTGTCCAAGATGGGATCGCCCTGATGCCTGCCCTGCGCACCTCCTGCCTGCTGCTTGCCCTCGCCGCCATCACCAGTGGTTGTGGGTCGACCACGCCGAAGTACCTGCGCGCGCCCAGCCTGGCTGCGCCCGAACCGGCACCGCAGGACAGCCGCAATGCGTACCTGGAGTTGATCGAGCGCATGCAGCAGCAAGGCGCGTGGTATGCCTCGCTCGCCCACGTCGACGCCTTCCGCCAGCGTTACGGCGACCCGCCGGCATTGCGGCTGCTGCAGGCCGATGCGCTGCGAGAGACCGGCCAGGCCGATGCCGCGATCGCACTGTACCGCGCGCTTTGCAGCGGCCCCCAGGCCGCCGCAGCCGCGCATGGGCTCGGCCTGATCGCCGCGCGCCGAGACGACGACGCCGGCAGCGAGCAGGCGCTGGCACGGGCAACCCAACTGCAACCGTTGAATACCAGCTATCTCGGCGATCTGGGCTATGCGAGGCTGCGCGCCGGGCAGTTCGAGCGCGCGCGCGAACCCTTGGCCAAGGCCCTGGAACTGTCCCCAGGCAATGCCAAGGCCACCGCCAACCTCGCCCTGTGGGCGGTGCTGCGTGGCGACACCGCCACCGCCGAGCGCCTCGCCCAGCAGGCCAACCTCAACAAGGACACCCGGCTCAGCATCCAGCAGCAGGCGGCGCAGATCCGGGCCCGCCTGCAGCAGCGCCAGGCCGCAGCGGCTGCTGCGGCGGTCGTGCCGCCCCCTGTGCGCGCTGTCGACAGCGACGCCACCAACAACCCGCGCGGCGTCACGCGACTGGCGGCGGAACCGCGCCGCGACAGCCGCGACGAACGCGATCCACAGCGCCTGCCGCCCTCGATGCTGGAACGCTTCAGCGCCAACGACCACCCGAACGGAAACACACCATGACCGCGACGCCCCTGGCCCGACGCCTGCTGCCCGCTCTGATCTGCCTGCTGCCGGCCGCCGCAGTGCAGGCGCAGCAACAGCCGCTCACCGGACAGATGCTTGGCCGCAGCACACCGGCAGCGCCGGCTGCGCAGCCGCTGCAGTCCGAGTCATTGCCCGCCGTGGACCTGGCGGCCCGGCCCGCACCAGTGCCGCAGGCGGCGCCTGCTGCAGTGGACATCACCGACGGCAACGCTGCAACCGCGCGACCCGGCCGCAGCCAGATCGGTGATACCGCGCGCAACCTGTTCCGCCTGCAGGCGTCCGGACAGCAGGCCGGGCAGCACCTGCCGATCCTCGGCGACCAGGCGACGCTGAGCTACGCACGCTACATGAAGAGCTTCGAACACGAGATCCCGGACTTTTTTGAGACCGATGTCGCCAAGTCCAAGGGATCATCCTCATCCGGACGCTGAGGTAGGCCATGAAACGCCCACGCCAGTTCAGTTTCAGCCGCGCACGGGGCGGCATGTCGATCACCATGATGCTGGTCATGCTGGCGTTGCTGGCGATGCTGGGCCTGATCGAGATCGGCTACCTGCTCTGGGCCAAGCGCGATGCGCAGAAAGTTGCTGATCTGGCCGCACTGGCCGGAGCGCAACGACTGGAGCTGTGCACCTCGGACAACAGCGACAACAGCGCTGCGCGGCACAGCGCACTCACCCAGAACACGTTCGAAGGGAGCCTGCAGATCCGCTGCGGCAACTGGAGCGCCAACCGCACCACCGCCAACCGCTTCGTCACCACCATCGATGCCAGCAACCCGCGCAACGCCGTGCAGGTCGTCGCGCAGCGCAGCGTGCTGCCGTTCTTCGGGCAGAACACCACCCTGCCCACCGTCAGCGTGGAGGCCGTGGCCCGACGTTCCGAACCGACTGCGGTGTTCGCGGTCGGTTCGCAGCTACTGCGCACCAATGGCGACTCGGTACTGCTGTCAACCCTGCGCCTGGTCGGCCTGGATGTGACCAACGCCACCGTGCTCTCCTATGACGGCCTCGCCCAGGCCAACATCACGCCATCGGGCCTGCTCAAGGCGTTGAACATCCCGGTCAGCGCCAACCTCAGCGTGGCCGACTTCAACCGCCTGCTGTCGGTCAACAAGGTTTCGCTGGCGCAGCTGGTCGACGCCACCGCCACCGTGGTCGGCCGCGACTCCACGGTGGGCGTGCAGCTGCGCGCCCTGTCCGACCTGGTTGCCACCCAGCTGGACATCAACAAGCTCAACATCGTGCTGGGCAGCCAGTCCGGCGGCGGCGGCCTGTTCGCCGAAGTCGTCTCGCCCGACGGCACGGTCGGCAGTGCACTGGAGTCACAGATCAACGTGCTCAACCTGATCAACACTGCGATCTCCATCGCCAACGATGGCAACGGCGTGGCGGTCAAGGGGCTGGACCTGCTGGGCATCAAGATCCAGGCCGGCGTGGTCGAGCCGCCATCGATCGCCATCGGCGGTGTCGGCAGCCGCGCCTACAACGCGCAGGTAAGGCTGGTGGCAGACGTGGACAGCAACAACCTGTTCGCACTGGGGCCACTTCTGAACCTGCTGGGCACGCGCCTGCACCTGCCGCTGCATGTCGATGTCGCCAACGGAATGGGAACGCTGACCGGAATCCAGTGTGGCGCCAATCCACCCAGAGCCACCATCCAGGTGGATTCGTCGGTCCTGCGGGCCTGCGTCGGCAACGTCGATCCATCGCAGCGTTTCTCGAAGAACAATGTCTGCGACGCGACGCTGAACAACGAACAGCTGCTGAAACTGCTCGGACAACCCCTGATCAACGACAAGATCACGCTGCCGGCCCTGACCAGCTCGCAGAACCTCACCCTGGCCGCTGGCGAAACCGGCTCGACGCGCATCAATCCACTTGCTCTCGGCAACGCAGTATCCGACCTTGTCAATGAGCTGCTGCGCGTGCTGTCGGGCATGCTCAGTTCACCCAAGCAGGGCATGAGTGCCAACGACACGGCCAAGGCCCTGGCCGACCGTTACCTGCAGGCCACCTTCCCGCCGAACACCCGGTATGAGGTGGACAAGTTGATTCCACTGCTGCGCGATGGCGACGCCAGCCGGCAACTGGCCCCGCTCAACAGCTGGACCGTACCCGGAGGCCTGCCCTACGCCTGTGGCCTGCTGAACCTGTCCACCTGCCACAAGGACGGTCCGGTCTGGGATGCGTTCAAGGTGACGGTCACCGGTCAAGGACTGGGCGTGCTCGATGGACTGCTCGGCTCGCTGGTGGGCGGCCTGCTGATCAACCGCTGCGACAGCCTGCTGGGCAACCTGATCGACTACAACGGCTGCGTGCGCAACAACCTGGCCTCGTACATACAGACCGCGCCGGCCGGGTTCCTTGACGGCACCGGCGGCGCCGGCGTCACCAACCCCGATGGCACGGTCAGCTGCAGCGGCCTGCTGTGCACGCTGCTGAAGCCGATCCTGTCCGCCTTGCGCCCGGTCCTCAACAGCGTCGGCACCTTGCTGACCAACCTGCTGGCCAGCGTGCTGGGCCTGGAACTGGGTCGCACCGACGTCAACGTGCAGTCGATCCAGTGCAGCGCCGCACAGCTGGTCTACTGACCCGTGACGGGCGCCCTTGGCGGCGCCCGCGCACATGCTAGACTCCCGGCGGGGAACCACTTTCATCTCAACCCACACTCATCCGTGGATGGTCTAGACATGCGAGAAACTTCAGGGGGCGCGGTCTTCGCCCGGCGCGCGTACGGCGCGGCACTGCTGGCCGTGAGCATGATGCTGGTGGCACCAGCGGCGATGGCTGCCCGTGGCGACCGCGAAGCTGCCGCAGAGCCGGCCGCGCGTAGCGCACCGATGGTGCGCAATACCGTTGACGAGCTCAAGCAGCTGATGGATGCCCGCCAGCTGACCGAGCTGCGCACCACCTACAACGGCAATTACGGCGCCAGCCTGCTGTTCAACGCCAATACCCTGACCTACTACGTCGCCCTGTTCCAGGAGAAGAATTTCTGGCGGGTGATCAAGACTGACGCCGTCGACAACGCCGAGCGTGTCTACCGCACCTTCGCGCAACAGTCCGAGCAGCTTGCCCAGGTCTACATCGACACCACCCGCCTGGAAGCCGGCAAGCGCTATACCGAGCGCCTGGTGGCCTACAACGAGGAACGCCTGCGCACCCTGCAGCAGGAAATGGAACAGCAGCAGGCGCAGTCGGCCCAGGTCAGCGCGGCCCTGCAGCAGGCCCAGCAGCAGGCAGTCAGCCTGAGCAGCGACGTGCAGAGCACGAACAGCCAGCTGGACGCCCTGCAGCGCCGCATCCAGATCCTGCAGGCCGAACAGGGCAACCCGGAGCTGAGCCTGCCCAAGCCGGACAGCGTGCCCTCGCCGGCACCGGCGACGGCCAGCGACGGTCGCTGAGGTCCAGCACCTCGCATCCTGTCCAACGGCGCCTGCGGGCGCCGTTGTCGTTTCCAGCACCATTTCGTTTCAGCGACACGCCTCATGCACGGCATCGTCCAGTTGCCGGCGCTGCACGAAGTCCATGCGCTTGCCATTGGCCAGCACCTTTGCGCGTTGCTGCCGCGCGCGCTCACAGGCGGCAGGATCCGCGCTGATCGATATCAGTGCAGCCCGTGCACGCGCCTGCCGTACCACACGCGGGCGGCTTGAGGCCGGGCTCGCTGGCTTGGCCACGGTCGCACCTGTCGAAGGCGGCTCCGGCGGCACCTCCCAGCGCCATTCCGCACGCCCTTGGCACGGCGTCTGCTGGTAGACAGGATGCGGCCCGTCCACGCATTTGTAGACGTTGGTCCGGGCGTGCGCCGCCGTGGTCAGCAGCAGGCACACCCACAGGCTCCAGAACGCATTCGACATTGCAGGCTCCTCGACAGGGCAGCCGCCATCGTCAATGCCGGAACGGCTTCGTGCTAGAGCGATATGCGTCACATCAGGGGCAATCCAGCACAGCCGTGCAAGTCGCCGCTCTGGCGCTGCGCTGTACTGCCGGAGGCTCCGGCATCCACGCCGCGGCCGTCCCTCCCTTCCGCCAAGGAAACCACAATGAGCAACTTCATCACCGTCGCCGACGGCGCCCGCATCTTCTACAAGGATTGGGGTACCGGCCAGCCGATCGTCTTCGCCCACGGCTGGCCGCTGTCGTCCGATGCCTGGGATCCGCAGATGCTGTTCATGGGCCAGAACGGCTTCCGCGTGGTCGCCCATGACCGTCGCAGCCACGGCCGCTCCAGCCAGACCTGGGACGGCAACAACATGGACACCTACGCCGATGACCTGGCTGCAGTGATCGAGACGCTGGACCTGAAGGAAGCGATCCTGGTCGGCCATTCCACCGGCGGCGGCGAAGTGGCCCACTACGTCGGCCGCCACGGCAGCAAGCGCGTGGCCAAGGTGGTCCTGGTCGGCGCGGTGCCACCGCTGATGCTGAAGACCGATGCCAACCCGGCCGGCACGCCGCTGGAGGTGTTCGACGGCATCCGCAAGGGCACGGGCGGTGACCGCTCGCAGTTCTTCAAGGACCTGACCACACCGTTCTTCGGTGCCAACCGCGATGGCAATACCGTCACCCAGGGCATGCGTGATGCGTTCTGGCTGCAGGGCATGCTCGGTGGCGTCAAGGGCCAGTACGACTGCGTGCACGAATTCTCGGAAGTGGACTACACCGAAGACCTGAAGAAGATCGACGTGCCGGCGCTGGTGGCACACGGCGATGACGACCAGATCGTGCCGTTCGATGCCTCGGCGAAGCTGTCCTCGCAGATCATCAAGGATGCCGAGCTGAAGGTGTACGCCGGTGCGCCGCATGGCCTGACCATCACCCACGCCGACCAGTTCAATGCCGACCTGCTCGCGTTCGC
>NZ_JAOBZT010000035.1:0-40480 GCF_029839005.1 Stenotrophomonas sp. GD03958
ACGGAGCAGCGGCGGCCATGCACAGGCAGTCAGGCGGCGAAGTCGAGCACCACGCGGCCTTCGATGGTGCCCGCGTGCATGCGCGCGAACACGTCGTTGATGTTTTCCAGGCGGTCGGTGCTGACGGTGGCGGCGACCTTGCCCTCGGCAGCGAACTGCAGCGATTCCTGCAGGTCCAGGCGGGTGCCGACGATCGAGCCGCGTACGGTGATGCCGTTGAGCACCATGCCGAAGATATCCAGCGGGAAGTTGCCGGGCGGCAGGCCATTGAGCGAGACAGTGCCGCCGCGGCGGACCATGCCCAGTGCCTGCTCGAACGCCTTCGGCGACACCGCGGTGACCAGTGCACCGTGTGCGCCACCGATCTCCTTCTTCAGGAAGGCGGCCGGGTCGGTGGTACGCGCGTTGACGGTGACCTGCGCGCCGAGCTTCCGCGCCAGCGCCAGTTTGTTGTCATCCACGTCCACCGCCGCCACGTTCAGGCCCATTGCGCGGGCGTACTGCACGGCCATGTGGCCCAGGCCACCGACACCGGAGATCGCCACCCAGTCACCGGGCCTGGTGTCGGTGACCTTCAGGCCCTTGTAGACGGTTACGCCGGCGCACAGCACCGGCGCGATCTCCACGAAGCCCACGTCCTTTGGAAGCAGGCCGACATAGTTGGCATCGGCCAGTGCGTACTCGGCGAAGCCGCCGTTGACCGAGTAACCGGTGTTGCGCTGCGTTTCGCACAGCGTTTCCCAGCCCCCCAGGCAGTGTTCGCAATGGCCACACGCCGAGTACAACCAGGGGATGCCGACCCTGTCGCCTTCCCTGACGTGCCCGACCCCGCCACCCACGGCCACGACGTGCCCCACGCCCTCGTGACCGGGGATGAACGGCGGGTTCGGTTTGACCGGCCAGTCGCCCTCGGCGGCGTGCAGGTCGGTGTGGCAGACACCACAGGCCTCGATCCTGACCAGTACCTCGCCCGCCCCCGGGCGTGGTACCGAGACTTCCTCGATGACCAGTGGCTTGCCGAACTCACGCACGACAGCGGCCTTCATGGTGGAATTCATGTTCGGATCTCCGTAGTGCGCTTGCCCACAGAATGACGCCGGCACGAGGCCGGCGCTTTGATCACGATCAAACCTTTGAAGATCCGTGCGCCGGGTTCAGCTGGCCAGCACCGAGGCCTCGCGGGCGAGGCGCTCGATGGCCTCCCAGTCGCGGGTCTGCAGCAGTGCCGGCGTGGTCAACCACGAGCCACCCACGCACAGCACGTTGGGCAGGTGCAGGAACTGCGGCGCGGTCTGCGCGCTGATGCCACCGGTCGGGCAGAAGCGCACGTCGGCGAATGGACCGTGCCAGGCCGCCAGCAGCGCCGCACCGCCGGCCTGCACGGCGGGAAAGAACTTGAACGTGTCTTGGCCGTGCTCCAGGCCCAGGATCAGGTCCGAGGCCGTGGCCGCACCGGGCAGGTACGGCAGGTCGGCATCGCGCGCGGCCGCGTACAGTGCCGGCGTGGCGCCGGGGGACACCGCGAAACGCGCTCCGGCCTGCTTCGCCGCCTGCATCTGCGCCGGGGTAAGCACGGTGCCGGCACCGATCACCGCGTCCGGTACGGCCTCGACCATGGCCGTGATCGCGTCCAGCGCCTGCGGCGTGCGCAGGGTCACTTCGATCACCGGCAGGCCGCCGCGGAACAGGGCCTGGGCCACTTCGACCGCGTCATTCACGTCTTCGGGGGTGTACACCGGAATCACCGGTGCCAGTTTCAGGACCGCGCGTACGCGCGGATCAGCGGCGGACATCGAATCGCTCCTCGCCCATCAGGGCCAGCACGTCAGCTTCGCTGACAGGATTGAAATCGCCGGGGATGGAGTGCTTCAGCGCCCCGGCGGCCAGGCCGAACCGCACGGTGGCGTCGGCATCAAGGCCGGACAGGATGCCATGCAGGATGCCGGCCGCGAAGGCATCACCGCCACCGATGCGGTCGACGATGCCCTGCAGATGACGCAGTGGGGCCTGTGCGCGGGTTCCGTCGCAACCCAGCAGCACAGCGCCCAGCACATGGTGGTCCACGCTCAGCACCTGCCGCTGCGTGCAGGCCATCCACTGCAGTTGCGGAAAGGCACCGAACGCGGCGGCAGCGGCCGCGTCGATCCGCTCCATCAGGTCCGGCTGGGTGAAGCGGGTGCCCAGTACGACCTCCATGTCGCGGTAGTCGGCGAACACGATGTCGGCCTGCGCGAACAGTTCGCGCAATACCGCCTGCGCATCGCCTCCCCAGCGCTGCCAGAGGCGGGGCCGGAAATTGCCGTCGAAGGAGACGCGGACACCGGCCTGTCTTGCCGCGCGCGCCGCCGCCAGCGTGGCCGCCGCCACGTGCGGGCCCAACGCCGGGCTGACCCCGGAGACGTGCAGCCACTGCGCGTCCTGCAGCAGCGCTGGCCAGTCGTAGTCGGCTGCAGTGCTGCGCGCGAACGCCGAATCCGCGCGGTCGTAGACCACTTCGCTCGCGCGCTGTACCGCGCCGGTGGTGAGGAAGTACAGGCCCATGCGGCCCTCGGCGTCCTCGCGCACACCGCGCGTATCCACGCCGTGCCGCCGCAGTTCACCCAGTACATGCGCCCCCAGCGCATTGCCGGCCACGGTGCTGACCATGGCCACCTGATGTCCAAGCCGGGACAGCGAGACACCCACGTTGGCTTCGGCCCCTCCCACATGGACCTGGAGTTGCGGCGACTGCAGCAGCAGTTCGTTGCCGGGGGCACCCAGGCGCAGCAACAACTCTCCAAAACACACGATACGACCCATCTCAGCTCCTTCACGCGTGCCACCAGCATGGGACACTGCATGGCGTGTAAGTGGGCCACGCGAGGGGCGTGGCGATTGGCTAGCGGTGTCATTCTAGACCGAAGACGTCTTGAGAGCGCTTGGGCGATATGTCGAAACCTTTGTCCTGCAAGCGTCTTGGAGACATTGCAAATCTGTTGCGGTGCAAGATGCCCGATCCCGGTGGTGCTGCTAACGTCGGTTTTGACTAGCGGTGTCATTTCGCCGCGCAGCTGCGATACCAGACCTTTGGGAGAGGGGAAAGGCATGCAATCTCGGATCCATGGAAAAAAGACACCGGTTACCTTGCTGGCCCTGGGGGTGGGACTCGCCCTGTCCACCAGCGCGGCCGCCCAGCAGCAGACCGCTACCGACCTGGACACGGTGAACGTCACAGGCTATCGCGCCAGTGTCGAAAAGGCGCTGGACATCAAGCGCGGCGAGGCCGGCGTGGTCGATGCCATCGTTGCCGAAGACATCGGCAAGTTTCCCGACCTCAATCTGGCTGAATCGCTGCAGCGCATTCCGGGCGTGGTGATCACACGCGAAGCCGGCGAAGGCCGCAACATCTCGGTGCGCGGCCTGGGCCCGGATTTCACCCGCGTGCGCATCAATGGGATGGAAGCGCTGACCACCGTCGGCGCCGGTGACCAGAGCGGTGGTACCAACCGCGGCCGCGGTTTCGACTTCAACGTGTTTGCCTCGGACCTGTTCTCGCAGCTGGTGGTGCGCAAGACCGCCTCGGCCGACGTCGAGGAAGGCTCGCTGGGTGCCACTGTCGACCTGCGCACCGCGCGCCCGTTCGACTACGACGGCTTCACCTTCGCCGCAAGCGGCCAGGCCGGCTACAACCAGATGGCCGAAAAGGCCGACCCGCGGCTGGCCGCGCTGGTCTCCAACACCTTCGCCGATGGTACCTTCGGCGCCCTCCTGTCGGTGGCCTACTCCGAGCGCCAGGCACTGGAGGAAGGCTCCAACACCGGCCGCTGGGCCAACGGCCCGAGCAATGGCAACTTCGCTGCGTCATCGCCGTTCGCCGCCGCACGCGCCGCTGATGTATTCCACCCGCGCTTCCCGCGCTACGTGCAGATGGAACACGAGCAGAAGCGCCTGGGCGTGACCGGCTCGCTGCAGTGGAAGCCCAGCGATGCCAGTGAAGTATCGCTGGACATGCTGTACTCGAAGATCGATGCCACCCGCGACGAGCAGTACATCGAAGCGATTTCCTTCAGCCGTGGCAGCAGCAGCACCCCGCGCCTGGTCGGCAAGCCGAGCACCATCGTCAGGAACGGCGAGATCCGCAACGGCGCGCTGCTGTACGGTGAATTCGACAACGTCGACATCCGTACCGAGAACCGCCACGACGAGTGGAGCACCGAGTTCAAGCAGATCAGCCTGAACGGCCAGCACCGTTTCGGCGACGACTTCACCGTGTCCGGCAAGCTGGGCATCTCGCGCTCCAGGCACGAGAATCCAGTGCAGACCACCGTCATCATGGACAAGTACGACGTCAAGGGCTACAGCTACGACTACCGTGGCAACAGCCGCTTCCCGATCCTCAACTACGGCATCGACCCGACCGACCCCAACGGTTGGGAACTGGCGGAAATCCGCCTGCGCCCGCAGTATGTGGACAACGACTTCGATACCGGCCAGATCGACTTCAACTGGAACATCAGCCCCGGCTTCCGCCTGAAGGGCGGCGTGCTTGCCAAGGACTACACGTTCAAGACCACCGAACTGCGCCGTGCCAGCGAACTGGCCGTGCCGACCTTCGCCAGCGGCAGCAGGATCGTGCCCGTGGACATGATCAACCAGGCCGGCCTGAAGGGCATCAATGGCAATCCATCCAACTGGGTGGTGCCGAACCTGGATGCAATCGCCGACCAGTTCGACATCTACAGCAACAGCGGCATCTATGCCGTCGCGCCGCGCGCCAACAACGTGCGCAGCGTGGAAGAGAAGGACCGTGGTGCCTACCTGATGGGCGAGTTCAGCACCGAAATCGGCTCGCTGCCGCTGTCGGGCAACTTCGGCGTGCGCTACGTGCGCACCAGGCAGACCTCCACCGGGCTGTCGACGCTGGCCAGTGGTACCACCTCCACCACCGCCACCCGCACCTACGATGACACCCTGCCCTCGTTCAACCTGGTGGCCGAAGTCACGCCCGATTTCCTGATCCGCCTGGGTGCGGCCAAGGTCATGACCCGCCCGGGCCTGGGCAGCCTGACGCCGGGTGCAACCGTGGCCGTGGCCGGTGGTGCGCGCACCATCTCCAGCGGCAATCCCAACCTGGACCCGACGCGCGCCACCAATGTCGACCTGGGCTTCGAGTGGTACTTCGCCGAAGGCGCGATGGCGGGCCTGGGCCTGTTCTACAAGGACATCGAGACCTCGGTGCAGACCCTGCGCGAGAACCGCCCGTACACCGACAGCGGCCTGCCTGCCGAACTGCTGACCGGTACCGGCGCCTCGCCCACCGACGACTTCACCTTCACCCGGCCAGTCAATACCCCCGGCGGTGAGCTGTACGGCGCCGAGGCGAACTACACCCAGCCCTTCACTTTCCTGCCGGGCAAGTGGTCGAACCTGGGCGTGCAGCTGAACTACACCTGGGTCGAATCGAAGATCCAGTACATCAACTCGGCTGGCCAGCCGGTGATGAAGAACGATCTGCTGGGCCTGTCCAAATCGTCATGGAACGCAACGCTGTTCTACGAAGGCGAGACCTTCGCTGGCCGCGTCTCCGCCACCAACCGCGATGACTACCTCACCCAGGTGCCCGGTCAGGAAACCGGCTTCAACCTGGACGGCTACCACGGCATGACCGGCACCACGGTCATTGATGCGTCCATCCGCTACAAGATCAGCGACCAGCTGGAACTGAGCCTGGAAGGCATCAACCTGACCAACGAAGCCTCGGATGAATGGGTGTACTCGCCCGCCACCGGCCGCCTGCCACTCCAGTACACCGAAACCGGCCGCCAGTTCCTGCTGGGCGTGCGCTACAAGTTCTGAGCAACGCCGGCGGCGCGTGCCGATACGCGCCGCGGTTCGCCATGACCGCTGCTGCGCCGCAAGGTGCCGCTGCGGCGTGGCCTTGCTACGGTCCGGCGGCCCGCCGCCGGCCGTCGCCCGTTGAAAGGAAATGTCTCCATGCCGCACCGCACGACCGTGTCCCGCTGCCTGCTGCTGGCAGTGGCCCTGGCTGCAGGCCCCGCGACGGCCGCCGCCGATGTCCCCACCCTGCTCTTCCATGTGGATGCCAATCACGGCCTGCAGGCCGTGACCGCTCACGGTGAGGCCGTAGCGAACTTTCGCGACAAGGTCGCGGTGGTCGACGACGGCGAGCATGGCAAGGCCATCCAATGGGAAGACGACGGCGTGCTTGCCTGGGACGCGCCGGGCAACATCCTGGCCCAGCGCGGCACACTGGCCTTCGACTGGCGTTCACGCTACGCGGTGGGAGAAGCGCCGTTCGTGATCTTCCGCGTCGGCTACGCCGACCACAGCAGCTGGGACATGGCCTGGCTGCGCATCGACTGGAACGGGCACGGCTTCGATGCCTTCGTCACCGATGCCAACCTGGCACGCACACGCGTGTCGTTCCGCATGGATGCACTGCCGCGTCCCGACCAGTGGTTGCACCTGGCCTTCGCCTGGGATGAGGACCACGGCGTGCGCCTGTTCATCGATGGCCGCGAAGTGGCGCGCGCGCAGGCCACCGGCGATTACGATGCCGCGCTGGACCAGCTCGGCCTGGCCGGGCGGGTGATGGCACCGTACCAGGTGCAGAGTCGCTACAACTTCCTGCGTGGGAGCGATTTCCAGCACATCCGGGTCTACGACCGCATGCTGGATGCGCCGGCGGTGGCAACGCTGGCGCGCGGGCGCGAGCCAGCCAGCGCCGTGGCGATCGGCGATGGCACGCGCGCCTGGCGCCACCGCTTCGGCTGGGAAGGGGCTGCACCCCCAGCGTTGGCGGCCGGCGGCACCCGCATCCGCAAGATCGAATTCGCCGACACCCGCGACCTGAAGGCGTGGATGTGGAAGGCCACCGATGGCATCGCCGAAACCACTTGGCCGGGCGTGTACAACCGCTCGCGCCTGCCCGGCCGCAATGACTACTTCCAGCTTCCGGACTGGAACACCTATGTGGAAGGCGGCCAGCACCTGGACCTGACCCTGCCGGCCACCGAAACGGTGAACCGGGTGGAGATCCGTGGTGCGGCCTTCGGCACCCTTTCCCACGGGCCCGACGCCGGACATGCCACCGACGTGCTGGTCACGCGCCCGCGCGGCGTGGTGCGCAGCGTCGACGACATTGCCGCGCAGCGCGGCGGCGTGCTGCGTTTCAGCAACGTCGAGCAGGAAACACCGATCCAGGAAATCTGGGCCTACCACGTGAGCGAGGGCGGCGAGCCGGAAGGCACGGTGAAGCAGACCTACATCATCGACAGCCACGCGCTGCCCGACTACACCAACCTGGACGCATTGCGCCGCTACATCGACGGACGTTTCCCGGCCGCCGAACGCAGCACGGTGATGGCGCTGCCGAAGGGCGCCGGTTCCCGCCGCCGGGATGCCGGCACCCTGCCCGCACATCCGCAGCCGATCGTGCACGTGCTGATTCCTTCCGGGGTAGGTGACGCGCCGGCCAACCAGCCGCTGATCCGCAGCTGGGCCTACAGCTGGGAGAACATGCACGACGGCCTGGACGGCGTGGCCATCGACCTTCCCGCGCTGGACCTGCCGCCCACCCACGATGGACTGATCCCGCTGAACATCCGCATCAAGGATCCGATCTGGCCGGCGCGCGACATGATCGATGTATCGGTGTCGGTGCCGCCACGGCAGGCGCGCACGCTGTGGCTGGACCTGCGCGATCGCATCCTCACCCCGGACAGCCTGTGGCTGAGCATCGCCTCGGCCGCACCAGGCTTCGATGCCGATGCCCTCGACGGTGCGCAGGTCCGGCTGGTGTTCAAGCCGCGTGCCGACGCGCTGAAGGAGCACGTGGCCGATCGCTTCAACCAGGTCCGCGACAACTGGGGCTTCCTGGTGGAAGAGCACACCACGTCCAAGCGCCAGCGCCTGTACGCGCGCGTGTACGCGGACCTGAGCGACCTGCTGCGGGTGGACCCGGACCATGAACTCGGCCGCCTGTACTGGAACTACATCAGCTACAACAGCCAGGGCCGCCCGCCCTACACGGCGCCTGCCGTGCCCAGGGGCGTGCCGGCGTGGGCATTCAACCAGGTGCAGGACCTGGCGCAGGTGCGGCAGTTCGTCGACTGGTGGATCGACGAACGGCAGGTGGCCTACGGTGACTTCGGTGGTGGCATTTCGGACGATTCCGACCTGACCCAGCAGTGGCCGGGGCTGGCCCTGATGGGCGTGCAGCCGGATCGATTGAACGCCTCGCTGACCGCGCTGTCCGACGCGGTGTACCGCAACGGCATGTTCAGCAACGGCTTGAGTACCATCGAGACCGACGAGCTGCATTCCTATGAGGAAGGCATCAACACCAACAGCGCCATGCTCTACCTCAACTGGGGCGATCCGCTGACGCTGGAACGCCTGATGGAAACGGTGAAGGCCTTCGACGAGCGCATCATCCTGCGCAACCCGCAGGGCCACCTGCTGTTCTCCAGCAACTGGTTCGGTGGCAACAAGGTCTACCGCGAACCGAACTGGCAGTGGCAGAAGCCGTATTCGTTCCCGGTGCTGCACCCGGCGTTCCTGCTGGGCCAGTACAACGCCGATCCCACCGGCCGCGGGCTGGTGATCGGCCTGGCCGATGGCTATCTGGCCCACGCAGGCAAGGACGACAAGGGACGCTTCACCCTGCCCAACGAGATCAACTGGGCCAGTGGTGCCACCCGCGGCGGCGAGTTGAACAACGGCTCCGGCAGTGGCGACACGATGCACACCTTCTGGGCGGCGTGGCGCTGGAGCGGCGATGCGAAGTACCTGCAGGCACTGGACTACCGCGTGGCCCGTGGCGGCCCGGGCGCACTGGCCAACCTGGGCGAAAACGTCGTGGACGTACTGGGCCGGCAACAGGACTGGTATCCGCTGCTGCGCGCCGAGGCCGACGCGGGAAAAACCGGCTTCGCCAGCCTGATGGCCTGGCAGGCCAGCGGCGACAGGTCATACATCGCCGCCCTGCATGCCGACGGCCTGCAGGCGAAAGTGCAGCGCGCGTACATGAACACCGACGGCCACTGGTGGTCCGACCGCGTGGAAGCGCCCAGTGAATTCCTCCAGCGCGCACGCCTGGGTGGGATCGCGCTGAAGCGCAACCAGAGTTGGCCCGGCCACACCGTCAGCTGGCGCTTCGACCGCGATGGAGCGGCCGAACAGGTCGCCCTGCTGGTGCATGCGCCGTCGCGTGAACGTTTCACCGTTACCAGCTACAACCTGGGCACGCGCACCATCGGCGCCGACATGACCGGCTGGAACGTGGCCAGCGGGACCTGGCGGATACGCAGCGGCGTGGATGCCGATGGCGATGGCCACATCGACGGCACGCCCGCCGAACGCCGCGTACAGCTGGAAACCAGCGCTTCGGTGGCGCTGCAGTTCCGTCCCGGGCGTACCGAGGTGTTCGAGTTCGAACGCGTGTCCGAGGGAACACCGGTGGAAACACGGCCGGACCTGGGCGTGGGTCGCGGCGACGTACGCATCGACGGCAGCCAGCTGCAGGTGACCGTGCACAGCCTGGGCCATGTCGGCACCGGCGTGGCCGTAGCAATGCTGGAAGACGCGCGCGGTCGCGAGATCGCCCGCACGGACGTGCCGGCGCTGGGGGCACCCAGTGACCTGCAGCCGAAGACCGTGCAGGTCTGGTTGCCGTTGCCGGCCGGTGACCGCAGCGGCCTGCGCGTGCGCGTGGCGCTGGCCGACGGTGGCGAGGAAGTGACCCGGCTCAACAACGTGGTCGGCGTGCCGCGATGATGCCTGCATTACGCCGGGCGTGATCCGGCGTGGGTCAGGACGCCTCGGTCTCCAGCCGTTTCATCCGGCGCTGGTACCAGCCATCATCCAACGGCTCGAACACCGCGCTGCGTTCCATCGCGCCCTCGTAGACATGCAGCGACACGGCCACGTCCGCGTCGCTGGCGTTGCACAGCGTGTGGTACTCGTGCGGCGGAATCAGGCTGCCGGCGCTACCGCGGTGCCCGTACAGCGTGGGCTGGGCGGCAAAGCGATGACGTTCGCCATCCTGTTCAATCAGCGCATAGGGAGTGACGATCAGTTCGCCCTGCCAGACGCCTTCCACGCACCACATCGCATCGTGGTCGTGCAGCGGCGTGCCCTGGCCCGGGCCCCAGCACATGGCGATGACGCTGTAGCCCAGGGTCGGGCTGCGGTGCAGTTCACGGCGTGCGTAATGCCCTTCGACCGGGCGCCGCACGCAGGGGGGCAGCTGGATGGACGGATCGACGATGGCCTCGCGCAGCACCTGCTGCAGCGCACCGGTAATGGCCTCCGGCGTGCCCAGCATCACCGCGGCATCGATCGCAGCGAACAGCCGCTCCCGGCCGGTGAATGACGGTGGCAAGGACATCGTTCCCATGCCCCGACTCTAGCCGAGAGGGGTTAACAGAATGTTTGCACCGCGGTGTCATCACTGCGTGCCGCGCTGCACGAACGGTACTTTTGCATACAGCGCACGTTCGCCGGCACGAGGATCGTCCACCACGCCGCTCTGGCGATCAAACAGCATGGTCTGCCGCCGGGGCAGCGCGTAGGGGGGCCATTGCGGCATTCCGCGATGATTGGGGTCGCCGTTGCGCGCGAAGGCGATCAGTGCGTCGCTCATTGTCGCCGCCAGCGTATGCGCGTCCGCGCCGCCACCGGTGCGTGCGCCGGGCAGGCCGGCGTTGTCGAACACCAGCGGGATGTCCAGCGTGTGGAAGGCGCGCAGCCGGCCTTGCTCCACCGGTGAGCCCCAGTCCAGCTGGTAGGCCCAGGTGGGCGCGGCCCCGCTGGGCTGGCGCGCACGCGCTTCCAGCTCCTCCACTGCGCCGCGCCAGGAGCGTCCTGCGGTAGTGGCCGCGAAGAACACCTCCGAAGGCGTGTAATGCGGGTACAGGCGCCGGTACTCGGCGATCACCGTCTGCGGCAGCAGATCCACGAACTGCTGGCGTTGCAGCTGTGCCGGCAGCGTCTCCCAGGTCAAGGTGAAGTTGGCCGGATCGTTGCCGAGGAAGGCACGGGTCTCGTCGCGCGTATTGCCGATGACCATCGGAATGCTGGCCGACTGCCGCGGCGCCTGCGGCCAGAACGGATGCACCGGAAGGGAGACTTCGTCCAGTACCGGCCCGAAGTACAGCGACGTGCTTTCCACCCGCGATGGATCGCGGGCACGGGTGGCTGCAAGCAGATCGGTGGCCGGGACCCGCAGCAGGGCAGACAGGTCCTTTGCACCCACTGCCTCCATTGCGATGGCAGCGCGCTGCGCGGCGGCACGCGGGCCGGCCGCGGTGACCTGCTGCCCGCTCATCGTCCACGCGCGCTGGAACAGGCCGCGTGCCGCCGGCATCGCCATCAGCGTGGCGATCTTGGCGCCGCCCCCGGACTGGCCGAACACGGTGATGTTTCCAGCGTCACCGCCGAAGATCGCCGCGTGCTCGCGAACCCACTGCAGCGCCTGTACCAGGTCGAGCTGGCCGACATTCCCCGACGCGGCGTAGCGCGCGTCGCCAAGTGCGCCCAGGTACAGGTAACCGAAGGTGTTCAGCCGATGATTGAGGGTCACCACCACCACATCGCCGCGGCGGCACAGCGCACTGCCGTCGTACAGCGGATCGCTGCCGGAGCCGTTGTTGAACCCACCCCCGTGTATGTAGACCAGCACCGGGCGGCGGCCGCCATCCCCCAGTGCGGGGGTCCAGACGTTGAGGAACAGGCAGTCTTCGCTGCCGGGGCCTTCCGCGCCGCCCTGCGGTGCGGCCGCGCCATAGTCCAGTGCATCGGCGATCCCGTTCCATGCCGCTTCCCGGCGTGGTGGCTGGAAGCGATGGGTGCCGGTATCGGCGCCGTAGCGCACACCGCGGAATACCAGCACGCCTTGTTCATGCTGGCCGCGCAGGCGCCCCCCGCGCACGCGGACGATCGGCAGGCGTTCGTCGCGTGCACCGGGCATCGCCGCTGCCGGCAGTGCCACCAGCGTGGCCGTGGCCAGCGCCCAGCGCGCGCTGTCGCGCAGGAAACGGCGGCGCTGCAGATCGTCGGGTGCTCCCGTCATCGGCTGCGCTCCGCATCCTTTCCTGCTGTCAGCCATGCCTGCGCCAGCGCTGGCCACTGCGCCAGGGTGGAGCCGGGCTGCAGGCGCATGCCGAAGCCGTGGCCACCATGGGCGAACACATGCAGTTCGTGCTCGACGCCCGCCCTGACCAGCGCCTGCGCCATCACCTCGCTGTTGTGCACGCTGACCACGCGATCGTCGTTGGCATGGATCAGCATCGTCGGCGGCATGTCCGCACGCACGTGCTCCTGCACCGAGTACTGCGTCGCCAATGCGGGGTCAGGGCGCTCGCCCAGCAATCGCCCGCGCGAACCACTGTGCGCATGCGCGCCCATGTCGATGACCGGGTAGACCAGCACCGCCCGTGCCGGGCGCGCGCTCAGCTGATCGATCGCATCGCGTGCGGGATAGACCGGCGCATCGAAGCCGGTGGCCAGCCGCGCAGCCACGTGGCCGCCGGCGGAAAAGCCCATGACCGCCACATTGTCCGCCTCCAGGCCGCGGCGCGCGGCCTGGTCGCGCACGACCCGCAGCGCACGCTGGGCATCGGCCAGCGCCGCCTGGCGGTCCCTGCCCGGCTGCGGCAGGCGGTAGCGAAGCACGAACAGGGTGAAGCCTGCCCGCTGCACCCAGTCCGGCACCAGCGCGCTGCCCTCCTTGTCGATTACCACCCGCTGGTAGCCGCCGCCCGGAATGACCAGCACCGCCTGCCCGTTCGGACGTGGCGGCGCGTGCACGATCATGTATGGCGCATCGATCCCGTCCACGAACCGGTCCGGATGGGCCGGATCGGGGCTGCGCTCAACCACCCGCGCCTTCCGTGCCGGAGCGCTCTGGCCAGGTACCTGGCCGTCCGGCCACAGCGGCAGGCGTTCGCCCGCCACCTCCCCGGCAAGCCGCTGGCCGTCGCGCAGCGGGACGTCGCTGGCACGTGCCGGGGCAAGCGTCAACAGAACGCACAGGAACAGCACAAGAGGGGGTAGACGCATGGCGGACCGGGCTCCAGCGAAGGGTGGGCAGCGTGCCGCAGGCGCCCCGGAAGCGGGTGTGATGCGCTGCGGCTTGCGTGATGACACCGGTTTACCATATACACCTCCTGCAGACGCTGTCGATGGGCAGTGCAACAACGCAGAGGGAGACCGTTCTTGAGCAACGAACACGGCACACAGGGGCAAAGGCCGGCGCCGGACGGTGCAGCCGCCATCGCCCGCGCCTTCACCGATGCACGCCGCGCAGGCAAGGCCCTGCCCGCGTTCCCCGGAGAGATCCCCGTCGATCTGGTGGCTGCCTACCACGTGCAGGACCAGGCCATTGGCCTGTGGAGCGATACGGTGGTCGGCTGGAAGGTGGGTTACATCGCTGCCGAGCGCCGCGACGGCTCCGGCGATGAGCGCCTGCTGGGGCCGATCTTCAAACGTCAGCTCTGGAATGATACCGGTGGAACAGCCGACATCCCGGTCTTCGTCGGGGGCTTCGGCGCAGTCGAAGCAGAGTACGTGCTGGAGCTGTTGGAGGACGCGCCGGCCGGACAGCTGGACTGGTCCCCGGAACAGGCCGAAGCGCTGCCTGCGCGCCTCTATATCGGCGTGGAAGTGGCCAGCAGCCCGCTGGCCACCATCAACGAACTTGGTCCGCGCGTGGTGGTGTCCGACTTTGGCAACAACAACGGCCTGGTGCTGGGCCCGGAGATCGTCGACTGGACCGCACGCGACGAAAACTCGCTGCGTGCCGAGACACTGATCGAAGGTGAGGTGGTCGGCACCGGTGGCGCCACCCGCCTGCCCGGTGGCCTGCGCGCGGCCTATGCCTTTGCGCTGTCCCGTTCGGCCCTGCGTGGCCGGCCGCTGCGCAAGGGCGACCTGATCGCCACCGGCAATGCCACCGGCATCCACGATATCGAGGCAGGACAAACGGCGCTGGTGCGCTTTGCCGGCTTCGGTGACATTGCCTGCCGGGCCGTGCCCGCGGGATGACCGCGGGGCTGCCCTGGTGAACACGCGCGGGAGGGCGCAGATGATCACACGACGTAACTTCCTGGCCGGTGGCGCTGCTGCCCTGGCCACCCCGATGCTCGCCGCCTGTGGCCGCGGGCCGGGCGGCGATATGGCCGGTGGCGCGCTGTTGACCGCCACCGACGTGCATGTGGCCGACTACCCTACCGTCACCGCGGTGAAGTGGATCGGCGAAACGCTGCAGCGCGAAACCAACGGTCGCCTGCGCCTGCGTCAGTACCACTCCGGCCAGCTGGGCCGCGAATCCGAGGCGATCGACATGGCGCGCTTCGGCGCCATCGATATCACCCGCGTGTATGCCGGTGCGCTGAACAATGCCTTTCCGCTGACCCAGGCGCTGTGCCTGCCCTACGTGTTCACGTCGGTGGCGCACCAGCGTGCCGCGCTGGATGACGGTGTGGCCGAAGCCGTGCTGCGCGGCTTCCAGGGCCGCGGCCTGGTCGGCCTGGCGATCTACGATTCCGGTGCACGCTGCTTCTACAACACCAAGCACCCCATCGTTTCGCCCAAGGACCTGCACGGCCTGAAGCTGCGCGTCGCCTCATCGGACATCTTCATCCAGCTGATGCGCCTGCTCGGCGCCAATCCGACGCCGATGTCGCTGGGCGACACGTTCTCCGGGATGGAAACCCACATGATCGACGGCGCCGAGAACAACATGCGCAGCTTCCATTCCAGCCGCCACTTCGAAGCGGCGCACTACTGGTCGCAGAGCGACCATTCGTACGCGCCGGATGTGTTGCTGATGTCGCGCGCCAGTTTCGAACGCCTGTCGCCTGACGACCGCCAGCTGCTGCTGCAGACCGCGCGCGCGTCGGTGAAGGTGATGCGCGAGCAGTGGGATGCGTCGGAGGACGCCGCACGCCGCGCCGTGCTGGCCTATGGGGTGAAAGCCAACGAGGTGGACATGCCCGCCTTCCGCACCGCCGCCCAGCCGCTGCTGCAGCAGTACCTGCAGCAGCCGGAGATCGCCGCGCTGGTCGACCGCATCCGCGCCGCCTGAGGACACTGCCATGATCGAGACGACGACGCCCGCCACCGGGCCTGGCCAGCGCCTGCTGGACCGCATCGCCGACATCGCCATCTACGGCGCCGTTGCTGCCCTGCTGGGGCTGGTGGTGGTGCAGGGCTGGCAGGTGTTCGCGCGCTACGTGATCAACGATTCGCCCAGCTGGACCGAGCCGGTCACGCTGCTGCTGCTGGCCACGGCGATGAGCCTGGGTGCCGCCTGCGGTGTGCACACCAACCGCCACTTCGGCTTCTTCCTGCTGCATGCCTACCTGGGCCCCGGCCTGCGCCGTGCGGTGGACGTGCTGGTGCAGCTGGTGGTGGCGGTGCTGGGAGGCTTCATCGCCTTCTGGTCGGGTGATCTGCTGCTCGACGGCCTGGACATCAAGACCGCCGGCGCCGATCTGCCGCAGAGCATCAACTACCTGCCACTGGCGGTGGGCGGCGGGCTGATGCTGCTGTTCGCGCTGAACCGTGCGTGGAACGCGCTGCAGGCCCGCGCCACCGGCGCCGAAGACGCTGAAGGAGATCGTTGATCCATGGGTATCACCATCCTGTTCTCCGTGTTTGCCGTGCTGCTGCTGCTCGGCGTGCCGGTGGCCTACGCGCTGGCCGCTGCCGCGCTGGCCACCCTGCTCTACCTGGATATCCCCAGCATCGTGCTGGTGCAGCAGATCTCGGCCGGTACCGGCTCGGCCTCGCTGATCGCCATTCCGTTGTTCATCTTCGCGGGCGAGATCATGATGCGCGGCGGCATCTCCGAGCGCCTGATCGCCCTGGCCTCGTCGCTGGTGGGGCGCTTGCGCGGTGGCCTCGGCCAGGTCTCGATCCTGTCCTCGCTGTTCTTCGGCGGCGTGTCCGGCTCGGCCATCGCCGACGTTTCGGCGGTCGGCGGCACGATGATCCCGCAGATGGTCAAGCGCGGCTACGACCGCGATTTCGCCGTCAACGTCAGCATCACCGCCGCGCTGGTGGCGCTGCTGGTGCCGCCGTCGCACAACCTGATCCTGTTCTCGGCCGCTGCCGGTGGGGGCCTGTCCATCGCCGACCTGTTCGCCGCCGGCATTGTCCCCGCGCTGCTGATGACGTTGGCGCTGATGGTCACCGGCTATGCGGTGGCGCGCCGCCGCGGCTATGGCGTGGAGGTCTTTCCCGGCTGGCGCGCCGTGGCCCTGCGCATCGTCTCCGCCCTGCCTGGCCTGGGTCTGGTCGCGCTGATCTTCATCGGTATCCGTGCCGGCATCTTCACCGCAGTGGAAAGCGCAGCCATCGCCGTGGTCTACGCCTTGCTGGTGACCACCGTGCTGTACCGGCAACTGCGCTGGCGCGAGTTCTTCGACACCGTCATCCACGCTGCGCGCAGCACGGGCGTGATCCTGTTCGTGATCGCCACCGCTGCCGTGTTTGGCTGGCTGCTGGCCTACCTGCAGGTGCCCGCGGCCGCCGTCGAGTTCCTGCAGTCGTTCGCGCACAGCCAGCTCATGGTGCTGCTGATGATCGTGGTGATGCTGCTGCTGCTGGGCACCTTCATGGACCTGGCGCCGATGATCCTGATCTGCACGCCGATCTTCCTGCCGGTGGCGCGCGCCTACGGCATCGATCCGATCCACTTCGGCCTGGTGCTGGTGCTCACCGGTGGCCTGGGTCTGGTCACGCCCCCGGTGGGCTCGGTGCTGTTCATCGGCACGGCCATCGGCAAGATCAGCGTGGGCCAGAGCATGCGCACGATCTGGCCGTTCTGGTTCGCCGCGCTCGCCGTGCTGCTGGTCGTGGCCTTCTTCCCCTCACTGTCGTTGTGGCTGCCCGCCGCGCTGCGCGGCTGAGCCACAAGGAGACTGCCATGCGTGCACTGTGTATCGCCGCCACCATCACTCTGCTTGTGCTGTTGCTGCCGGCACGGCCTGCACCCGCGGCGGAGCCCGCGCGCGCCCCGGCGCAGTGGGCGCGGGGGCTGGAACACCAGCGCCAGGCGGACCGGGGCGATGGCACGTTCCTCAATCCGGTGCTGGCCGGTGACCATCCGGATCCCTCGGTGCTCAAGGACGGGGACGATTACTACCTCACGCTGTCGTCGTTCGACGCCTACCCCGGCCTCCCGATCTGGCACTCGCGCGACCTGGTGAACTGGCAGCCGCTGGGACATGCGGTCACCCGCAACGTGGGGGCGATCTGGGCGCCGGACATCGTCAAGCATCGGGGGCGCTACTTCATCTACTTCCCGGCCCGCACCGGCGAGCGCCGCAGCAACTTCGTGGTCTGGGCCGATGACATCAAGGGCCCGTGGAGCGCGCCGATCGACATCGGCCTGGGTGGCTACATCGATCCCGGCCATGCAGTGGGTGAAGACGGCAAGCGCTACCTGTTCCTCAGTGGCGGTGATTACGTGCAGCTGGCCGACGACGGGTTGAGCGTGGTCGGCACGCCGAAACACGTCTATGACGGCTGGCGCTACCCGCAGGACTGGGACGTTGAGGCCTACGCGCAGGAAGGCCCGAAGATCCACGTCCGCGACGGCTGGTACTACATGACCACGGCAGTGGGCGGCACCGCCGGTCCGCCGACCGGGCACATGGTGATCACCGCACGCTCGCGTTCGATCCATGGACCATGGGAGAACGCGCCCAACAACCCGATCACGCGCACGCAGTCGGCGGCCGAGCCCTGGTGGTCACGCGGCCACGCCACGGTGATCGAAGGGACCGATGGACGCTGGTGGATGATGTACCACGGGTACGAGAACGGCTTCTGGACGCTGGGTCGGCAGGCCCTGCTCGAACCGATCGAATGGACCGCTGACGGCTGGTTCCGGGCCACGGGCGGAGACCTTGGTCAGCCACTGCGCAAGCCGGCCGGACAGGCGCTGTCGCCGCATGGCATGGCGCTGTCGGATGATTTCCGCGGCAGCACGCTTGGCCCGCAGTGGGCGTTCTTCAACCCGGCGCAGGATGAGTACCGCCGGCTGGGTTTCAGTGGCAACGGCCTTGTCCTGCAGGGCAAGGGCAGCACGCCGCGCGACGCCTCGCCGCTGACCACCATCGCCGGCGACCGGGCCTATCAGTTCGAGGTGGAGATGGAGATCGCCCCCGGTGCCGTGGGCGGCGCGCTGCTGTTCTACAGCGACCGGCTGTACGCGGGCGTGGGCAGCAACGGCGAGTCGTTCATCATGCATCGCTACGGCGAGGAGCGCCCTGCCCGACCGGCCCCGGGCCGCGGCGGCCGGCTGTGGTTGCGGGTGACCAACAACCGCCACATCGTCACCTTCCACTCCAGCACCGACGGGCACACTTGGCAGAAGTATCCGGTTCAGATGGAAGTGTCCGGTTACCATCACAATGTCGCGGGCAGGTTCCTGGCGTTGAAGCCGGCGCTGTATGCGGCCGGCGACGGTGCGGTAACCTTCCGCAACTTCCGCTACCGCGCGCTGGACTGAGCGCGGAGCCGGAATCCCCAGACTTACCGGGTTCAAAACATGTCAGTGCGCAACAAGAACGATGCCGCTACGCCGGCATTGGCGAAGGGCAAGGCAGCCACCATCAACGACATCGCGCGACTGTCGGGTGTATCCAAGAAAACGGTTTCAAGAATCATCAACAACTCGCCACTGGTGCGCAAGGACACGCGCGACAAGGTGGAAGCGTTGATGCGTGAAGTGGGCTACACGCCCGATCCACTGGCCCGCGGGCTGGCGTTCCGCCGCTCCTTCCTGATCGGCATGGTCTACGACAACCCCACCGCGCAGTACATCGTGGACATGCAGTACGGCGCGCTGGATGCATTGCGTGGATCCAGTTTCGAGCTGGTGGTGCATCCCTGTGACAGCCGCAGCCCCGGCTACATCGAAGGCGTGCGTCGCTTCGTGCAGCAGCAGAAGCTGCACGGCGTGATCCTGGTGCCGCGTGCCTCGGAAGACCAGGCGCTGGCGGACATGCTCGATGAGATCGGCTGCCGGTTTACCCGCGTGGCAGCGCTGCCGCTGGACGAAAGCTCGCAGATGGTGGTTACCCATGACCGCGATGGTGCGGCCGAAGCCGCCGACTACCTGCTCTCGCTCGGCCACCGTGACATTGCCCTGGTGACCGGTCCCAGCGCCTACCGTTCGGCCCATGAACGTACCGCCGGCTTCATCGACGCACTGTCGCAACGCGGTATCGAGCTGCCGAAAGACCGCATCATCGAGGCCGGCTACACCTTCGAATCCGGTGTCGCCGCTGCCGAGAAACTGCTGCTGGGCAAGCGCCGCCCGACCGCCATCTTCACCGGCAACGATGAAATGGCCGCCGGTATCTACAAGGTGGCGCTGCGCGCGGGCATCAACATTCCGCGCCAGCTGTCCATTGTCGGCTATGACGACAGCCCGCTTGCCTCGCGCCTGTGGCCCTCGCTGACCTCGGTGCGCCGGCACACGCGCGATACCGGACGCACCGCCGCGGCGATGCTGATCCAGCCCGAAGGCCAGGCCGCGCTGCCCATTGCCAGCGTGCGGCCGCACCTGATCGTCCGCGATTCCTGCCAGCCGCCGGAGGATTGATCCCCAAGGATCAATCCTGCAGGTCACGACCTCTGGTCGTGACACGCTCCTGCCCCATCCACCCGATCCACCGCGCCCTGCCCGGGCCATCCCGGCATCGTGCGACGCAAAATGACACCGGTTTCCTGTCTGGCTAGAATCGACCGTGAACCGCGCCGGGGCCGACCCGTCGGCCCGCCCCCCGCTCTGGAGACGCCATGTACAGCAAGACCCATTACGCCACCCATCCCGATGCCATCCACGGTGCCAGCAACGACCAGCTGCGTGACCTGTACCTGCTCGATGGCCTGTTCAACGCCGGTGCGGTGACCCTCAAGTACACCCACTACGAGCGCTTCGTGATTGGTGGCGCCGCCCCGGTGGACGCACCGCTTGCGCTGCCGACCCAGACCGAACCCGCTTCGGCCGCAGGCCACCCGTTCCTGGAGCGCCGGGAACTGGGCGTGATCAACGTCGGCAGCGGCACTGGTACGGTCACCGTGGATGGCACCGGCTACACGCTGGGTCCGAAGGACGGTCTGTACGTGGCCATGGGCAGCAAGGAGGTCGTGTTCGCCTCGCAGGACGCCGCCAACCCCGCCCAGTTCTATCTGGCCTCGACCCCGGCCCATGCCCGCTTCGAAACCAGGCAGCTGTCCATCAAGGACGCCGTTGCACTGGACCGCGGCGCGCTGGAAACCAGCAACGAGCGCACCATCTACCAGTACATCGTGCCGGCCACCTGCCAGTCCTCGCAGCTGCTGCTGGGCCTGACCGTGCTCAAGCCGGGCAGCGTGTGGAACACCATGCCGCCGCACCTGCACGACCGTCGCAGCGAGGTCTACTTCTACTTCGACCTGGGTGACAGCGACCGCGTCTACCACTTCATGGGCGAGCCGGCCGCGCAGCGTCACATCGTGATCCAGAACAACGAAGCGGTCGTGTCGCCGCCGTGGTCGATCCACATGGGCGCCGGCACCAGCAACTACGCCTTCATCTGGGCGATGGGTGGCGAGAACCTGGACTACACCGACATGCACGTGCTGGACATCTGCCAGCTCAAGTAAGCCCGCCTGGCCGCCGCGCACCGTGTGCCGGCCGTCGACACCGCTCGTCTATATCAAGGAATGCATACGCAATGGCTAATCCCTTCAGCCTGGAAGGCAAGGTCGCTCTGGTAACCGGTGGCAATACCGGTCTGGGCCAGGGCATCGCCGTGGCACTGGCCGCCGCTGGCGCCGACGTGGCCGTGGCCGGCATCGCCCCGCCCACCGATACCATCGAAAAGATCACCGCGCTGGGCCGCCGCTGCCTGGCCATCGAAGCCAACCTGATCAGCATCGAGCCGGTGGCGCGCGTGGTCCGCGAGACCATCGAAGGCCTGGGCGGGTTGGACATCCTGGTCAACAACGCCGGCCTGATCCGCCGCGCCGATGCGGTGGACTTCAGCGAGCAGGACTGGGACGACGTGATGAACGTCAATCTCAAGTCCGCGTTCTTCATTTCGCAGGCCGCCGGCCGCCACTTCATCGAACAGGGCCACGGCAAGATCATCAACATCGCTTCGATGCTGTCCTTCCAGGGCGGTATCCGCGTGCCGTCGTACACCGCCAGCAAGAGCGGCATCGCCGGCATCACCCGGCTGCTGGCCAACGAGTGGGCGGGCAAGGGCATCAACATCAATGCCATCGCCCCGGGCTACATGGCCACCGACAACACCGCCCAGCTGCGCGCCGACGAAGCGCGCAACAAGGCGATCCTGGAGCGCATCCCGGCCGGTCGTTGGGGCACGCCGGATGACCTGGCCGGTGCGGCGGTGTTCCTGGCCTCGTCGGCGTCGGATTACATCAACGGCGCCGTGCTGCCGGTCGATGGTGGCTGGCTGGCGCGCTGACGCGTGATCCGCGGTAGTGCCGGCCGCTGGCCGGCGTCCTGGCAATGCTTCCGCCGTTCATGAGGTTGCCGGGCAGCGGCCGGCACTACCGGAGACCGGACATGCGCACCCTGTTGCCTTTGTTGTTGCTGCTGTCGTGCACCACCGCGCAGGCGGCGCCCGTGCGGGTCTTCATTGCCGGTGACTCCACTGCGGCCGCATACGGCCCCGAGCGCGCGCCGCAGGCCGGCTGGGGCCAGGCGCTGCAGAGCTACCTGGACCCGGCGCGCTTGGAGGTGCACAACCACGCCAAGGGCGGGCGCAGCACGCGCAGTTTCATCGAGGAAGGGCGCCTGGAGGCCATCGCCGCCGAGCTGCGCCAAGGCGACGTGCTGCTGATCCAGTTCGGCCACAACGATGCGAAGTTCGAAGACCGCACGCGCTACACCGATCCGGACAGCGACTACCCACGCCTGCTGATGCGTTACGTACAGGTGGCCCGCGCAAAGGGCGCCACGCCGGTGCTGGTCACGCCGGTGGCGCGGCTGCTGTACGACTTCGGTTCACTGCTGGATACGCATGGCCGCTACACGCAGTCGATGAAGGCGTTGGCCGCGCGCGAGCAGATTGCGCTGATTGATCTGAATGACCGCAGCATGCGCTGGATCCGCGCGCTGGGTGAGGAGGGCGCGCGACCCTACTTCCTGTTCGTGCCCGAACAGAACAAGGCCGACGGCACCCATTTCAGCGTGGCCGGCGCACATGCGGTGGCCTGCCTGGTATTGCGCGAGGCGGTGCCGCTGCTACCCGCGCTGCAGCCGGCGCTGGTGCGGGATATCGACTGCGACGTGGTGGCGGAAGGGCAGGGTAGCGACCCAGCCCTGCCCTCGCAGGTGGTGCACGAAGACAGTGTTGTGCGCACGCAAGCAGGCCCGCACGGCGGTGCCGGCCCGACCACGGCGTATCCGTTCTTCGCCGATGCCGAAGGGCTGCCGTTCGTGCTGCGCAAGCGTGTGCTGCACAAAGGCGCGGGCATCGGCCTGCATCCGCAGCACAAGGACGAGATCTATTACATCGTGAGCGGGCAGGGCAGTTATGTGCTGGATGGCAGGCAGTACGACGTGCACGCCGGGCACGCGCTGCTGACCCGCAAGGGCAGCCGCCATGCGCTGCAGCAGGTGGGTGAGGAGGATCTGGTGGTGCTGCTGGTGTACCCGCGCTGATTGAAACGCAGCCGAGCATGGGCTCGGCTCTACAGAACAGCGCCGGCGTACATGGTCATCGTCGTTCGACAGGCTCCGGGCCGAAGTGCTTCAGCCCCAACCTGGCCAGGTCTTCCGGTCGCTCGAAATAGGCTTCGTCGAAGGCGTGCAGCGCCTCCTGCTCCTGTTCGGTCATCGCGCCGTACAGGTCGGTCAGTTGCTTGACCGCCGGGTCATCTTCCAGCCGGTCGACCAGCCCGCGCATGCCGGCCAGGATCGCGTGGGTCTTCGCCGCGCCCATCGCCTGCAGCGCACGCAACGCCAGCTGGCAGGTCGGGTCGCCCCAGTTGCACAGGAACTGCATGAAGCCGCCGTTGTTGATGTCGGCCTCCATGCGCCACAGCGCCACCAGCTGCTGGTCTTCGTCGGACAGCGCATCCAGCGTCCACGCGGCTGCCTTCAGTCGCGCCAGCGCGGCCTCGTAGCGGTCTTCCCAGACCTGGTTGAGGATATCGACCACGCCCGCCTCGCGCGCCGGCAGCAGGGCCGGCCAGTTCACGCCCAGGCCATCGGCGGTGGCGACCCACCGCGCGCGTTGCCCTGCATCGGCTTCGAACAACGCGGGTACCCAGCGCAGCGGCTGGCGGGTACGGCGGCCATCGGCCAGGGTCAGCAGGATGAAGTCGTCGTCGAAAGCGACATCGGTTACGCGCAGCGAAGCAAATGCATCAGTCATGCCGTGCAGGATACCCGCGCGGCAGCGCGCATCACACGTCGCCGCCGTCCGCCCAGCCTTCACCCGTGCCGGCCTGGAACACGTGGTCGTCAGCCTGCACGTCACCGGCAGGCAGGTGCGCCTGGTCGGCCAGTGCCGCGTAGATCGGGGTGAAGTCCGGCGACGTCGCCTGCATCAGCTGTTCAAAGCTGTCGATGACGAAGTAGGTCTTCTGGAAGGTGTCGATGCGGTACTTCGTTCGCATGATCCGCTGCAGGTCGAAACCGATGCGGTTGGGTGCGGCCGATTCCAGCGAGTACAGCGACTCGCCCTTGGACGACACGATGCCGGCACCGTAGATGCGCAGGCCGTCGGGCGTGTCGATCAGGCCGAACTCCACCGTGTACCAGTACAGGCGGGTGAGGTTCTGCAGCGCGTCCGGGCCGATCGCGTGGGCTTTGACGCCGCCACGGCCATAGGCCTCCATGTAGTCGGCGAACACCGGGTTCATCAGCAGCGGCACGTGGCCGAACAGGTCGTGAAACAGGTCCGGCTCGGCGATGTAGTCGATCTGGTCCGGGCGACGGATCCACCAGGTCACGGGAAAGCGGCGGTTGGCCAGGTGGTCGAAGAAATCCAGTTCCGGTAGCAGGCCTTCGACGCCGACCAGGGTCCAGCCGGTGGCCGCGCCCAGCACTTCGTTGAGCTGGTCGAAGCGCGGAATCATGTGCGCATTCATGCCCATCTCGTCCTGCGCGTCCAGGAATTCCTGGCAGGCACGTCCGACCAGCAGCTCGCGCTGGCGCTGGTACAGCGTGCTCCAGGTGGCGTGGTCGTCGGCGCTGTAGGTGTCCCACGGCTGCTCGACGAGCGCGGTGGTGTACACCGGCACGTAGCCCTTGTCGGTCTGCTGGTGTTCGACGCGGCGGGGCTGGGCGAGGTCCATGGGGCACTCCTTGAAGGGATAGCCACGATGCTAGGGCAGGGCGCGCGCAACAGGGTTGCAAAAGTTGCGCCGATTGGCATTGTTGGCGCAATATCCTTGCGCAGTCACCATGTTGCGGAGCAGCAATGGCCGGAGAAGTCCAGTTTGATCGCACGGATATACGCCTGCTGGCTGAAATCCAGCGGGATGGGCGTGCCACCAACGCGGAGCTGGCGACACGGGTGAACCTGTCGCCCTCGGCCTGCCTGCGCCGCCTGCAGCGGCTGGAAAGCGAGGGCGTGATCGTCGGCTACGGCGCGCGGCTGGAGCCGCGGCAGCTGCGCCTGGGCCTGCAGGCCTTCGTGCGCGTGCAGTTGGAAAAGCACGACCAGGGCGCCATCGGCCACTTCGTGGACAGCGTGCAGGGCTGGGACGAGGTGGTGGCCTGCCATGCGCTGACCGGCGACATGGACTACCTGCTGCACGTCTACGTGCGCGACCTGGAGCACTTTTCGCACTTCCTGCTGGACCGCCTGCTCAACGCCGGCGGCGTGGCCGACGCCAATTCCAGCTTCGTGCTGCGCACGGTGAAGGGTTTCCAGGCATTGCCGTTGTCGCAGCTGGAATGAGCGCAGCGGCGATTTGACGCGGCCGGGCGGGTAGCCGAGCATCACCGCCCTGCGCGCGCCGCAGCGTTCCTTTCCGGTTCCACGCATGTCCGAACTCCAGCACCCGGTGCCCACCACCATCTTCCTGCCGCTGCAGCGCAAGTCGCTGGCACGTTACATCGCTCACGGCACGCCGCCGCAGACGGCAGTGGAGCAGGCCGGGCTGATGGCCGCGCAGTTGTGCCGGACGCGCCTGCATCCAGCGGCCGAGATCGAACGCCTGCTGCATGATGCCTGCGCGCTGTTTGCCGGCAACGAAGGCGCCGCCGCGCAGCTGGCCGGCCCCGGTGGCGGAGGCCAGCCGGAGCTGGATGCCTGGCTGACCGCATTGGCCGCCCACGGCGTGCTGCTGGCGCCGGCGCAGATCCTGCAGGACGTCATCGCGCAGTCGCCATTGGAGTATCCGGGCCTGGCCCTGCAGCAGGCCTGCCAGGAAACCCTGACCGAGCATGAGATCCGCTTTCCCGCCACCTTTTCCAGTGACGAGGCGCTCACGCAGGATGACGTTGCGGCCGAGGATGCGCGGGCGATCGAACACCATGGCCTGTATACCTCCGAGCAGGCCCGCGTGCTGCGCGCCATCGCCGCAAACCCCGATGAACTGATCGACCTCGATGGCTATGCCGGCACCGGCAAGAGCCACCTGGTGCTGGCGCTGATGGAGGCGCGGCCGGGCCGCTATACCTACGTGGCGCCCTCGCGTGGGCAGGTGGAAGCCTTCCGCGCCCGCGTGCCGGCCAGCACCGCAGTGCGCCTGCTGACCCAGATCGAGTTCGCCAACCGCCTGGCCCAGCACGCTGCGCGCAGTGGCCGGACCGGAGGCTTCGTTGCCAGCTACCGGCGCAGCACCCGTACGCCGCGCGAGATTGCCGGCCGCATCGGCCTGCAGGGCATCGGTGGGCGCAGCCCGGAGCAGGTGCTGCTTACCGCGTTCGAGGCCATCAACCGCTGGTGCGCATCGTCGGCACCGGGCCTGGCGTTCCAGCATTTCGACCGTTCGGTGCCCGCCGCGATGCTCGACGTGTCACCGTACATGGCGGCTGCCGAGCACGTCTGGCGCTGCATGTTCGACGCCGAGCTGCAGCGGGGCACGCTGCTGAGCCTCAGCCCGGCGCACATCGGCAAGTGGCTGGCGCTGCGCGGCGTCACCCCGCCGCTGGACATGGGCATGCTGCTGGTGGACGAGGCGCATGACCTCAGCCCGTCGTGGAAGCAGTTGCTGGCCGGCCATGCGCCGGGCGTGGTCAGTCTGGGCGATCCGCATCAGTGCCTGTCCGGCACGGTGCCGCGCTGGGGCGCGTCGAAGGTGCTGGAAATGCACCAGTCGGTGCGCCAGGGCAACCAGGTCGAGGGCCTGGTCAACCAGACCCTGGCGCTGGATGGACTGGGCCAGGACAGTGGGCCGTTCGTCGGTGCCGCCGACCGCGCCACCGGTGTGCTGCATTACCGCCACTGGGCGCAGGTACCAAGCGAGGGCCTGCGCATCCATGGCAGCGTCGCCGATCTGGCCCTCGATGCGGCGCAGCTGCAGGCGCTCGGGCTGCGGCCCTACCTGCATCCGGCATCGCTGCGCGCGCTGCGCGGTGTGTTGCAGCGCCCGCTGGATGCGTGGCGCCGTCGCCACGCCAGCGCATCGGACCCGGAGTGGGAGCGCTTCCTGGCCACGCAGGCCGACGAAGGGCAGGGCGCGCTGGTCGAACTGTTTGCGTCTGCCGATCGGGTGCAGTCACTGCTGCAGGCGCTCGACGACCAGGACACGCCCGCTGAAGGGCGGGTGGCGCTGTGCCTGGCCGAACACGCGAAGAACCTGCAGTTCGACGTGGTCTCGCTGTCACCCGGTTGTTTCCGTGCGGGGCAGGGTGGGCGCATCTGGCACAACCCGGTGCGCGCGGTCTATCTGGCGCTCACCCGTGCGCGACGCCAGCTGCATGTACCGGCCGATGGCATGGAGCAGCTGCAGCACACGGCGGCACTGCAGGAGCAGGCCCGCCAGATGCGCAGGCGCGAACGGCAGCAGGCCAGTGGCTACCGGCCCGCGCGCTAGAACGCGCGTCGCTGTCTGGCAGCGGCACGCCGGTTCAGGTCAGCACTTGTCCTTGCGGCCCATCAGCCTGCCCAGGCGCGAGGCTTCCTCGCACTTCGGTGCAGCCACCGGGGCCGGTGCCGCTGCGGCGGCACGTGCACGCTGCAGTTGCTGGATCTTCGCTCGAATCTGCGGCATCGCCGCCATTGCGGCCTTCTCGCCTTCCAGGATCGCGGTGCCGCGCTGGCTGAAATCGGCGGCGCCGATGTCCAGCACCTTCGGGCGGATGACGATGTCGGCGCGCGCCAGTTCCTGTTCGCCCAGGCGCTGGCCCATGATCGAGATGGACTGGTTGACGATGCCCAGCATGTCGGTCGGCGCCTTGCCGCTGGCCTTGCTGGAGATGTCCACGGCGATCACGAAGTCGGCGCCGAGCTGGCGCGCGGCATCCACCGGCACCGGGCTCACCACGCCGCCATCGATGTAGTTGCGGCCACCAATCTTCACCGGCTCGAACACACCGGGAATGCTGCTGGACGCGCGCACGGCCTGGCCGACGTTGCCGCGCACGAAGATCGCGCGTTCGCCGGTTTCCAGCTGGGTGGCGACGGCGGCGAACGGCTTCTTCAGGCGCTCGGCCGGACGGTTGGCAACCTGCTCGTTGACGTAGTCCTGCAGCTTCTGGCCCTGCACCAGGCCACCGGAGAACAGGCGCACGTCGCGGATGCTCGCTTCGTCCAGCGCCACTGCCTTGCTCTGCATCTGGAAGGCGTCCATGCCGCTGGCATACAGCGCGCCGACCACGCTGCCGGCACTGGTACCGGACACCACGGCCGGTTCGAAGCCGTTGGCCTCCAGCATCTTGATCACGCCGATGTGGGCGAAGCCCTTGGCTGCGCCACCGCCGAGGGCGATACCGATCTTCACCGGCTTGGCCTGCGGTACCACGGTTGGCGCCGGCGGCGGCGCAGGGCGGACCGGGTCGCCACCGCAGCCGGCCAGCAGGCCGATCAGGGCGACGGACAGCAGCATGCGGGGTCGGAACAGGCTCATCGGCAGTGCGCTCGCGGCGCCGGATTCAGGAAAGGGCGCCAGCATACCGAAGGTGCCGCAGGGCGGGCAGGGTAGGTCGGCCCGCCCATTCATCGGATGCTTCGGGTAGTGCCGGCCGCTGGCCGGCACCCTCGTGAAACAGCCGGCCAGCGGCCGGCACTACCGCGAGGCGGTCAGAACCGGTTGTCGCCGTCCAGCATCCGGCCCAGGCCGCCCAGCACCGAGCCTTCGCCGCGGTTCTGGCCGCCGCCCTGCGGCGCGGCCATCCACATGCGGCCGGCCAGGCGCGAGAACGGCAGCGACTGCAGCCAGACCTTGCCTGGACCGGTCAGCGTGGCCAGGAACACGCCTTCGCCGCCGAACAGCATGCTCTTGATGCCGGCAACACGGCGCACGTCCATGTCCACCGTCGGGTGATACGCCACCACGCAGCCGGTATCCACGTCCAGGCGTTCACCGGCAGCCAGCTCGCGCTCGACCACGCAGCCGCCGGCGTGGATGAACACCCAGCCGGCGCCCTCCAGCTTCTGCATGATGAAGCCTTCGCCGCCGAACAGGCCGGTCATGATCCTGCGCTGGAACTGCACGCCGATCTGCACGCCGCGCGCGCCGGCCAGGAAGCTGTCCTTCTGGCAGATCAGGCGGCCGCCGTGCTGGTCCAGCTTCATCGCCAGCACCGTGCCCGGGTAGGGCGCGGCGAAGGCGACCTTGCCCTTGCCGTGGCCGCTCTGGGTGTAGACGGTGGCGAACAGGCTCTCGCCGGTCAGCACGCGCTTGCCGGCGGCCATCACCTTGCCCATGAAGCCGCCGCCCTGGTCGCCGTTGGCGGCGCCGAACACCGTGTCCATCTGTACCGTGGCGTCCTTGAACATCAATGCGCCGGCCTCGGCAATGGCGCTCTCGCCGGGGTCGAGCTCGATCTCCACGAACTGCATTTCATGGCCGACGATGCGGAATTCGATGTCGTCGGCGCGGCCGCTGGCGGAGGGGACCGGCGGCGGGCTGTTCGGCATGCCCGGGGCCGCAGATTGCAGCTCCGGCACCTCGGCAATCGAGGTCCATCCGCTCATGCCCTGGCACCAGGCCAGCGCGCGCGGGTTGGCCTGCGCATAACGGCGCGCAGCCTGGTCATCAAGCGGGCCGATACGCTCGGCCTGGGCGGAGGCATGGAAATACCACTGGGTCATCGCGGCGGCTCCGCAGGGCTGGAAACCCCCGAGTCTAGCGAGGGCGCCCGGGCCGGGGCGACAGGCCCATGAACGGCGGGCATTTGCGGGGCAGGTGCTGTATTGCAACAATCATCTGGTAGCGCCGTTTTACCACCCCTCCAAACACAGCCTACCGCCATGTCCCCGACCCGTACTTCCCGTGGCCGCCTTCCGGTCGCGCGCCCCCTCGTTGCCGCTCTTTCCGCCCTGCTGCCGCTGGTTGCGGCCGCCCAGGAAACTCCCGCTGCCAAGGATCCGGTTGCCCTCGATGCCCTGCAGGTGACCGCGCAGCGGCGCGTCGAGAACGCCAAGGACGTACCGGTCGCACTGAGCGCGATCCAGGGCGAGAAGCTGGATGTGCTCGGCTCGGCCGGTGATGACATCCGCTTCCTGGCCGCACGCGTGCCCAGCCTCAACATCGAGTCGTCCTACGGCCGTGCCTTCCCGCGCTTCTACATCCGCGGCCTGGGCAACACCGATTTCGACCTCAATGCCTCGCAGCCGGTGTCGCTGGTGTATGACGACGTGGTGCAGGAAAGCCCGCTGCTGAAGGGCTTCCCGCTGTTCGACCTGGCCAACGTGGAAGTGCTGCGTGGCCCGCAGGGCACGCTGTTCGGCCGCAACACCCCGGCCGGCGTGGTCAAGTTCGATTCGGCACGCCCGTCGCAGGATGCCGATGGTTACCTCCGTGTCGGCTACGGCAGCTACAACAGCTGGAACGTGCAGGGCGCCTACGGCGGCCCGCTGACCGACCGCTGGTCGGCACGCGTCTCGGCCATCTACCAGCGCCGCGACGACTGGGTCGACAACACCCGCGTCGGCGCTCCCAACAGTGGCTTCGAAGGCTATGACGAAGCCGCCGGCCGCGTGCAGTTCCTGTACGAAGGCGACGACTTCGAAGCACTGTTCAACCTGCACAAGCGCAAGCTCAACGGTACCGCCCGCCTGTTCCGCGCCAACATCATCCAGAAAGGTGGCAATTCGCTGGTCGAGAACTTCGACCGCGACAAGGTGGCCAACGACGGCGTCAACTTCTCCGACCTGGAGACCTGGGGCGGCAGCGCGCGCCTGCAGTGGAACCTCGGTTCGGTGACCCTGCACTCGATCACCGGCTACGAGACCGCTGAGTCGCTCAACCGTGGCGACATCGACGGCGGCTACGGCGCGGCCTTCCTCGGCGCCGGCAATTACGGTCCGGGCCTGATTCCGTTCTCGTCGGAGTCGGCCGACGGCCTGCCGCACCACCGCCAGTGGACGCAGGAAGTGCGCATCGAGTCCAACGAATGGGGCCGCTTCGACTGGCAGGCCGGCGTCTTCTACTTCGATGAAGACGTGACCATCAACAACTTCAACTACGACTCGCTGACCCCGGGCAATCCGCAGACCGGCCACGTGGTGCAGAACCAGCGCAACAAGGCGTGGGCGGTGTTCGCTTCGGGCGACTTCGATGTCACCGACCGCTTCAAGCTGCGTGCCGGCGTGCGCTATACCCAGGACAAGAAGGACTTCAGCGCCAGCGTGCTGCAGGCCGTTCCGTTCGGCACCCCGGTCAGCGGCCCGTACCTGGCCAACACCGACGTCAACGACGTCAGCTGGGACGTCAGCGGCGTGTACAAGCTGACCGACGACATCAACGCCTACGCCCGCGTCGCCAAGGGCTTCCGCGCGCCGTCGATCCAGGGCCGCCTGGCCTTTGCGCCGGGCCTGTCGCAGGCCGATTCGGAGAAGGTCATCTCGTACGAGGCCGGCATCAAGGCCGACCTGTTCGAGCGCCGCGCGCGCCTGGGCCTGAGCGTGTTCCGCTACAACGTTGACGGCCAGCAGCTGATCGCCGTGGGCGGTGCCAACAACACCGCCACCCTGCTCAACGCCGACAAGACCATCGGCCAGGGCGTGGAACTGGACCTGGAAGCCTACCTGGCCGACAACGTCCTGCTGACCTTCGGCAGCAGCTACAACGACACCGAGATCAAGGACAAGAACCTTGCGGTGGCGATCTGCGGCGGTGGCTGCACCATCAACGACCCGACCACGGTCATCAACGGCGGCACCTATGCGCTGGTGAACGGCAACCCGCTGCCGCAGGCGCCGAAATGGATCCACAACGCGACCCTGCGCGTGGGCTTCCCGCTCAGCGATGGCAGCGAGCTGTACGCCTACACCGACTGGGCCTACCGCAGCGCGGTGAACTTCTTCATCTACGAGTCGCCGGAATTCCGCGGCCGCAGTTCGCTGGAAGGCGGCCTGCGCCTGGGCTACAACTGGGATTACGGCCAGTACGACGTGGCGGTGTTCGGTCGCAACCTGACCAACCAGACCCGCGTGGTCGGCGCGATCGACTTCAACAACCTGACCGGCTTCCTCAACGAGCCGCGTACCTGGGGCGTGGAGTTCACCGCGAAGTTCTGATGCGGTGGCTGCGTTGATGCAATGCAGAAGGGCCGGCGCACTGCCGGCCCTTCTGTTTCCTGCTTCGTGTAGAGCCGAGCCTGCGCTCGGCTGCTCTGAGCCGAGCATGGCTCGGCTCTACAGAGGCATGGCCTACAGCGCGCTCTGCGGGCGCACCTTCAGCACCGCATTCTCGGTGGCGCAGTCGCGGCTGGAGTGCAGGCCGGCCTTGCGCGCCGCTTCGATCTCCTTGCGTGCGGCCAGCAGGTCCTTGTTGAAGGCCGCGTTGTCGTGCAGGCGGGCCACGGCGGCGGCACCCATGAAGCGGCCTTCGAGGATGTCGCTCTGCCAATGCACGTTGCACAACAGGCGGCTCTCGCCGTAGTTGCGCCCGCGCGCCTGGATGGCGTCGGCGCGGTCCGGCGCGATCTCCGACAGGATCAGTGCCCAGGCCCAGCCGATCGAGGTGTGGCCGGACGGGTACGAGCCGTTCTTGCGCAGGCCGTCTTCGTCCTTCGGCGAGCAGGTCGGTTCACCGTTGACCATGAACGGACGCGGGCGCTGGTAGTGGTTCTTGGCCGCCTTGGTCGCCGCACTGGCGTCGATCCGGCTGCGCTCCAGCAGGCGATACAGCGCCGGGGTCTTCACCGCATCGACGTCGATGTCGGCGGCGCAGGAGAAGTGGTTGGCGCCTTCGGGGAAACCGAGTTCCGCATCGACGCCGGCCTGGGCGAAGCGCGGGCTGCCACGCAGCGCGCGGGCCTCACGGCTGACCTGCTCGTCCAGGGCGAACGCGGCCGAACCGGCCACCGGTGGTGCCGGTACCAGGTCGAGGCTGGCCGGAACCGCGCTCTTGTCCAGATAACCCACCGCCTTGGTGGTGATGTTGGCTTCGACGGCGGTCGGCTTGGCGGCGGTGGCGGCACAACCGGCCAGGGCAGCGGCCACGGCAAGGCCGAGCAGCGGGCGGGCAGGGTGGGAGATCAGCGACATGGACGGGCTCCGGAGAAAGAACATCGCGTCATGATCGCAGTCCCAGTGCGGCACCGCAGTGGCCATCGGTCATACGGCCAGAACCGGCATGGTCATCGAAACAAGATGAAAAACGTCATCAAGTGACGCCAACCTCCTAAATCCGGGCGCAGCGCACGGACTTTCACGCGCCCGCGCCGTGAGCATCGGCACATCGGCAGGCACCAGAGGCCGTCCAGTTCCAGCCGGGTCGGGGGGATCCGAAGACAGAGGGAGAGACGCGATGCGCAGCACCGCAACAGGAAGTACCGTCCTGGCCCTGCTCCTGGGGCTTGCAACAGCGCCGGCGCAGGCCGCCGACGTGGTCGGCGTGGCCTTCGTGCATGGCACCGGCGCGCAGACCAACGCCACTCAGGACTACTGGCAGCCGACCATCATCGACACCGTGCGCCAGGGCCTGCCCAACAGCAGCAATTACGTGGTCATCAACTGCGATTTCACCCAGTACATGTGGAAACCGGAAGCGGCCGGCTGCCTGGCCAACCAGCTGACCCGTTTCATCGACAGCCGTGGCATCACCCAGCTGGTGGTGATCACCCACTCCAACGGCGGCAACGTGGTGCGCTGGATCCTGTCCAACCCGACCTACGACAGCCGCTATCCGAAGATCATCCGCACGGTGCGCAAGGTCACCGCGCTGGCGCCGTCTTCGGCGGGCACGCCGCTGGCCGATGCGGTGCTCAACGGCAATACCTTCGAAACCTCGCTGGGCTGGCTGCTGGGCTACAAGAACGACGCGGTGCGCCAGCAGCAGGTGGCGAGCATGGCCACCTACAACGCGCAGAACCTGTACGGCACCGCAGGCCGTCCCGCCCTGCCCAAGCCGTTCCGTGCGGTGGTCGGCAGCGACGTGGAATCGGCGGTATGGGACAGCAACAGCTACTGCGGTGGCTACGCCGCCAATGTCGGCCTGGAGTTCACCCAGAACTGGCTGTCCTCCTGCTCCGATGGCTTCCTGGAGTGCAGCAGCCAGAAGGCCGCCGGCACCACCTGGTTCACCGACACGCAGCGCACCCTGGGGGCAGAGCCGCTCAGCCACAACCAGAGCCGCCGCGAGTGCTTCGGCCTCGGCACCCTGCTGCGCAACGACCTGACCCAGTGAGGGAGACGACCATGACGATTCATTCCACCCTGCTGGCCAGTGCGGTGCTGGCAGTCCTGTCCCTTTCCGCAGCGCAGGCCGCGCAGCCTCTGCAGGCCGCCCGTGCAGGCGATCACGTGCCTGCGGCGCTGGTTGCCGCGCCATTGCCGGCCGATGACAGCGAACGCGCACCGCTGTCCTTCGCCTGGGCGTTGGACCCGGCACAACCGCTGCAGGCGGCCACGCCGTATGCATCGGTCAGCCGCAGCTACTGGCAGCAGGTCGATGGCTCGCAGCTGCAACGCGGCCTGGACCTGCCGCTGACGGCGCCCGATGCGGTGATCCAGCTGAGCCCGGCCGCAGGTGCCCGCGCGCTGCCTGCCAACACCCTGCAGATGCGCGACCCGGCTGGCCGCAGCAGCGTGGCCCGCAGTGTCGATGCGCGCGCGCTGCAGGATGCCGGCATGCCGGTGAGTGATGGCAGCAGCATGCTGCGCACCGGCGCGACCAGTTCGGCCGGTGCGTACACGCTGCAGACCACGCAGGCGCAGGGCCGCTATGTGGTGCAGGTGCTTGAGCCGAACAGCCCGCTGCGGCTGGAAGTGCAGGCCAACCAGGCGCAGGTGCTGGCCGGTGGCAACGTGCAGCTGCAGGCACGCCTGCTGGAAGACGGCGCCACCACCGCGCAGCTGGCCTCGCGCCGTGGCGGCCTGGGCGGTGAAGCCCTGCTGGTCGCACCGGATGGCCGCAGCTGGCCGCAGCGCCTGCTGCGCACCACCGATGGTGCCCTGCGTGCACAGGTGCGGATTCCGGCTGATGTCGGCAGCGTGCAGGGGCTGTGGGAACTGCAGGTGTTCGCCCAGGCCGATGGCGTGCTGCGCGACGGCAAGGTGGCTTTCGCGGTGGCACGGCCCACTGCTCGCTTCAGTGGCCAGGCGGCACCCGACCCGGCCAGCCGCCAGGTCGCGCTGCCGCTGCAGGTGGCCGCCGCCGGTCGCTACGAGGCGCGTGGCACGTTGTATGCCACCGGCCGCGATGGCCAGCTGAAGCCGGTGGCGCAGGCGCATGCGGCCGCGTGGTTCGATGGACCGGGGCGTGGCCAGCTGGTGCTGCCATTCGACCAGGCCGCTTTGCCGGCTGGCTTCGGCGCACCCTACGAACTGCGCGACCTGCAGCTGCTCGACCAGAGCCGGATGGCACCGATCGAGTCGCGCGCGCTGGCGTTGAAGTTCTGAGCAAGGGTGCAGCGGGCGGGGTTCCGGCCCGCTGTACCGTTTTCTGTAGAGCCGAGCCTATGCTCGGCTGCCGTTCCCCGCGGCCAGAAGCAGCCGAGCATAGGCTCGGCTCTACAGTGGCATGTCGATTATCCCGCGTACGCGGTCAGCCGGCCTTCCTGCTCGCATACCGTGATCGCGCCACCGAACACAGCCGACAGCGGTTCGTTGCGCAGCAGCTCGGCGCGGGTACCGTCAGCCAGTACGCGGCCGTCACGCAGCAGCACCACGCGTTCGATCTCGGGAATGATCTCTTCGATGTGGTGGGTCACCAGCACCAGGGTGATGCCCTGCTGGGCCAGCACGCGCATGGTCGCCACCAGCTGCTCGCGGGCGACCAGGTCCAGCCCGGTGGAGGGTTCGTCCAGCAGCAGCGCCTGCGGCCGGTTGACCAGCGCGCGCGCGATCAGCACGCGGCGGGTTTCGCCGGCCGACAGCTCGGCGTAGGCACGTTCACGCAGGGACAGCGCGCCGGTCATCGCCAGTGTCTCGCCGACACGTGCGCGCATGTCGGCGGTCACCTCGCGGAAGCCGGGCACCACGTAGCTGGCGAAGAAGCCGGACAGCACCGCCTGTTCCACGGTCAGCCCCGGCATCTCGGCCAGGTTGCTGCTGAGGTCGCCGGTGACGATGCCCAGCTGCGAGCGCAGCCGGTCTACCTGCCAGCGGTTCTGGCCCAGCACCCTCACCGCGACGGAGCCATCGACCTGCGCCAGCGGGTACAGCTCGCGGGTGATCAGCTTGATGAAGGTCGATTTGCCACAGCCGTTGGGGCCGAGCAGGGCGGTGTGCTGGCCCTGCGCGATGCGCAGGCTGAGTCCATGAAGCACCTTCACCTGGCCACGCACCACGGTGGCGCGGTCCAGTTCGATCAAGGGGGGCAGCTCCGCGACGGGCGGGGCGGCGGAAATGCGGCTGGCGCGTGGATCAAGGCTCGACAACTCAGGTCCCCAACTGTGAACGGTGCCACGGATGGCGATGCCAAGCACCGCCGCAGGGATGCAGTTTGCAACGCAAGCGCCCATCATGTCTGCCATCCCCGCGTAGATCCGGAGAGCTGCCATGCCTGATGCCCTGATGTCCCTGTTGACCGGTGGTGTTCTCGGCCTGGGGTGGTGGGCCATGCTGGCCGTGCTGCTGGTCTTCACCCAGATCACCATCTTCTCGGTGACCCTGTACCTGCACCGCAGCCAGGCCCATCGCGGGGTCGACTTCCACCCGGCGCTGGCCCACCTGTTCCGCTTCTGGCTGTGGTTGACCACCTCGATGATCACCCGGGAATGGGTGGCCATCCACCGCAAGCACCACGCCAAGGTGGAGACCGAGGACGACCCGCACAGCCCGGTTACCCGCGGCATCGGCAAGGTGTTCTGGCACGGCGTGGAGCTGTACCGCGAAGCGCGCGGCATGCGCGCGGACATCGAACAGTACGGGCGCGGCACCCCGGATGATGCGATCGAGCGCCGCCTGTATACCCCGCATGCCACGCTCGGCCCGGTGCTGCTGCTGGCGATCAACAGCGTGTTGTTCGGCCTGCCCGGCGTGGCCCTGTGGGCGATCCAGATGGCATGGATCCCGTTCTGGGCGGCCGGCGTGGTCAATGGCCTGGGCCACTGGTGGGGGTACCGCAACTACGAATCGGCCGATACCTCCACGAACCTGACGCCGTGGGGGTTCTGGATCGGTGGCGAGGAGCTGCACAACAATCACCATGCCTTCCCCAGCTCGGCGCGCTTTGCGATGCGGCGCTGGGAATTCGACATCGGCTGGAGTGCGGTCCGCCTGCTGCAGGCGCTGCGCCTGGCCAAGGTGCTGCGGGTGGCACCGGCCATGGACGTACGCCCGAACATCGCCGTGCCCGATGCCGAGACCCTTAAGGCGCTGCTGTCGCACCGCTTCCAGGCGATGACCGACTACCAGCGCAATGTGTTCATGCCAGCCCTGCGCGAGGAAGCCGCCCAGGCCGGAGCCAAGCTGCGCCGCCTGCTGCCGCGCCGGCTGCGCCGCGGTCTGGTCAACGATGGCCGCTGGCTGAAGCCGGACAGCCGTGCCCAGCTGAGCGCCTGGGTGGCACAGCGCCCGCGCATCCGCACCCTGGTCGAGTACCGCGCACGGTTGGCGGCACTGCTGGAGGCGCGCGGCCACGATGCTGCCGAGCGCCTGCATCAGCTGCAGGCGTGGTGCCGCGAGGCCGAGGGAAGCGGTATCGCGGCGTTGCAGGCCTACGCCGCACGCTTGAAGGGCTACAGCCTGGTGGGCGCGTGAGGGCAGGGTACGGGCTTCTGCTGGCGGCACTGCTGCCGGGCGCGGCGCTGGCCCAGGTCACCGACACCGCCAGCTATCTGCAGCGGATGGACCGCGATGGCGACGGCAGGGTCAGCGAGGCCGAGTACGTGCAGTGGATGCTGTATGCCTTCGACCGCATGGACCGCAACGGTGATGGTGTGCTGACGGCCGAGGAGCTGCCCGGTGGCAAGGGCAGGGCGATCAGCCGCGAGCAGCAGCGGCAGGTGATCGTGCAGCGCTTCCACAAGCAGGATGCCAACGGTGATGGCTTCCTCGACGCCCGTGAGCTGTCCGCGCCGCCGCGTTGAGCGGGCGTAGAATCACCCCATGCCCGAACTGCCCGAAGTCGAAACCACCCGCCGCGGCCTGGCGCCGCACCTGCAGGGCCGTCGCGTGCATGGCGTGATCCTGCGCCGCGCCGACCTGCGCTGGCCGATTCCACCGGAAGTGGCCGAGCTGATGCCGGGGCAGCGCATCGAGGACATCCGCCGGCGCGCCAAATACCTGCTGCTGGATACCGTCGTCGGCAGCGCGGTGCTGCACCTGGGCATGTCCGGCAGCCTGCGCGTGCTGCCCGGTGATACCCCGCTGCGGGCGCATGACCACGTCGACATCAGCCTGGACAACGGCCGCCTGCTGCGGTTCAACGACCCGCGCCGCTTCGGCAGCCTGCTCTGGCAGCCGGTCGGCGAGGTCCACCCGCTGCTGCAGGGGCTGGGTCCGGAGCCGCTGGACGAGGCCTTCGACGGCGACTACCTGTTCGCCCGCAGCCGGGGCCGCAGTGCGCCGGTGAAGACCTTCCTGATGGACCAGGCGGTGGTGGTGGGCGTCGGCAACATCTATGCCGCCGAGAGCCTGTTCAAGGCCGGCATCAGCCCGCTGCGCGAGGCGGGCAAGATCTCGCGCGAACGCTACCAGCGGCTGGCCGGGGCGGTGAAGGAAATCCTCGGCTATGCGATCACCCGGGGCGGCACCACGCTGCGTGATTTCATCAGCCCTGACGGCGCACCGGGCTACTTCGAGCAGGAACTGCTGGTGTACGGCCGCGACGGCCTGCCATGCCCGAACTGTGGCCGCGCGCTGAAGCACGCCACCATCGGCCAGCGCGCCAGCGTCTGGTGCAACCACTGCCAGCGCTGAGCCGGGCGGCCAGCGGCAGCTGAACGGGCAGGAGACGTCTCCGCTGCCCGTTAACGTTTGTCTGCCTATCATGGCCGACCTTCCCTTCGTGCCTGACGCGCCTGCATGCAACGACGCGACTTCATCCGCAATGCCTCCCTCGCCCTGGCAGCATTCGGCCTGCCGTCCCTGCCCGCGTGCGCGGCCAGCAGGAGCGGCCAGATGGGCCTGCGCCGCCTCGGCCAGCCGCAGCCGTTCGACTTCGCTACCCTCAAGGGCCAAGCGCGCGCGCTGGCACAGGCGCCCTACAAGAGCCACAAGCGGGTGCTGCCGGGCCGCCTGGAAGGCTTGGACTGGGACCAGTACCAGTCGATCGGTTACCGCCAGGACCATGCGCTGTGGGCTGACCAGCCAGGCAAGTTCCAGGCCAAGTTCTTCCATCTGGGCCTGTACTTCCATTCGCCGGTGCGCATGTTCGACGTGGTCGACGGCAAGGCGCAGGAGCTGGCCTATGACGGCGCGGCATTCAACTACGGCAAGAGCGGCATCAAGGACGGCGAGCTGCCGGCCGACCTGGGGTTCGCCGGTTTCCGCTTGAACACCCGCAAGGACACCGACCGCGATTTCGCCGCCTTCCTCGGCGCCAGTTACTTCCGCGCGGTCGGCAAGGAGGGTCAGTACGGCCAGTCCGCGCGTGGCCTGGCGATCGATACCGGCATGGGCAAGCCGGAGGAATTCCCGGATTTCATCGCCTACTACCTGGAACAGCCGTCGGCTGATTCGGACACGATCGTGGTCTACGGCCTGCTGGATTCGCCCAGCGTGGCCGGTGCCTATCGCTTCGCGATCACCAACGGTGACGTGCTGCTGATGGACATCGACAGCGCGCTGTACCCGCGCAAGGCGATCGAGCGGTTGGGCATCGCCCCGTGCACCAGCATGTACCAGGTGGGCGAGAACGACCGCCGCATGGGCTGGGACTGGCGCCCGGAGATCCACGATACCGACGGCCTGTCGCTGTGGACCGGTGCCGGCGAATGGATCTGGCGCCCGCTGCTGAACCCGCGCAACCTGCGCTTCAACATGTTCGTGGACCGCAACCCGCGCGGCTTCGGCCTGCTGCAGCGCGACCGCAACTTCGACCACTATCAGGATGACGGCGTGTTCTACGAGAAGCGGCCGTGCCTGTGGGTGGAGCCGAAGGGCGAATGGGGCGAGGGCTCGGTGCAACTGGTGGAGATCCCCACCGTGGACGAGACCTTCGACAACATCGTGGCGTTCTGGAATCCCAAGGAAAAGCCGCAGCCGGGCCAGGAGCTGCTGGTCGGTTACCGCCTGTACTGGGGCGCCGAGCCGCCGGCACGGCCGCCGATGGCGCACTGCGTGGCCAGCCGCACCGGCCTGGGCGGTGTGGTCGGCAAGAAGCGCGAGTACTTCAGCTGGCGCTTCGCGGTGGACTTCGAAGGTGGCGAACTGGCCAGGCTGATCGACAAGGGCGAGGTCGAGGCGGTGGTGGAAGCCAGCCGGGGCCGGGTCGAGATTGTGTCGGCGCGGCCGCTGCGCGAGATCAACGGCTACCGCGCGATGTTCGACCTGGTGCCGCCGGAAGGCAGTACCGAGCAGATCGACATCCGCCTGTTCCTGCGCAGTGGTGGCAAGACCCTCACCGAGACCTGGCTGTACCAGTACACCCCGCCGCCGGCCGGAGCGCCGGAGCGCACGCTGTACTAAGAGGGGGTTGGGTTTGCAGGGCTTGCAGCCCTGCACCTGCAGAGGCCAGAGCCGAAGCAACGGCAGAAGCTGGTTTCCTGTGGGGAGGCGCGGTGGGTCCGGTTGAGGGGGACGGCGTAAATACTTCCATGTAGCCTCGGTCGCGCCATCCATGGCGCTCACGCCCCCTCAACCGGACCCACCCCGTCTTCGACAGATCGCCGCGATCTGTCGGAGCACGGGGTCGGATCCCGTTGCTGCGCAACGGGCTCTGACCCCAGATGAATTTCGATAGATGAATTTCGATATCTGACAGATGTGCC
>NZ_JAOBZT010000036.1:0-40401 GCF_029839005.1 Stenotrophomonas sp. GD03958
CCTGGGGAAAGGACGCCATGCCCGTTGCCATCACCACCCGCTGGCTGGCCATTGCCCGCCGTCATCCTTCGGCCTGGCTGCTGGGGGCCCAGTTGATCGCCGTGCTGCTGTACCCCGCGCTGGATGACACCGCTGCGGGCCGCGCGGCGCTGGGCATGTTCGGCATGGCGGTACTCGGCCTGGCGCTGTGGGTGGTCCAGCGCAGCCCGCTGGGCACCTGGCTGGCGCTGCTGCTGGCCATTCCTTCGGTGGTGTTCTCGCTGGCCGGTGCATTGCTGGATCGCAGTGCGCTGCTGACCACCGCGCAGCTGCTGGAAAGCCTGCTGTACTTCTATACGGCCGGTGCACTCATCGCCTACATGCTCCAGGACCATAAAGTCACCCGCGATGAACTGTTCGCGGCAGGTGCGACATTCACGTTGCTGGCCTGGGCCTTCGCGTTTGCTTTCGCCGTGTGCCAGCAGTGGTATCCGGGCAGTTTCCAGGGCACCGGTGGTGGTGCACAGCGCACCTGGATGGAACTGCTTTATCTGAGCTTCAGTTTGCTCTCGGGTGTCGGCCTGAGCGACGTCGTGCCACTGCATCCGCAGGCGCGTGCATTGGTCATGCTGGAGCAGTTTTCAGGCGTGATGTACGTGGCTTTGGTGGTTTCGCGACTGGTCGGATTGACCATGCTGCGGCGCATGTGAAAATGAACGCCAGATAAAAATTTCGCGCCCCGCAGGGCGCGAATGGTGCAGCAAATTATGTGAATGCGTCGGCGAGAGAGAGCCTGGATGTCGACCACGCGATAGGCGAGGTAACCCGCATAGGCTAGTATTCGCCCGCTTCATTGTTTTTGCGGTATGCGCCGATGCTTTGTGCGGAGTCTGGCTTTTTGCTGTTCCCAGGACGGGAGGGTATCGAAGGCAAACGCTGCCCCGGACCTGTCTCTACTGTGTAGCGGAAAATGAACAGCAGTGAAAACCAGTCCCCCGGATTCGATCGGATCCGGATCGGAGAGTGCACTGTCACTCTGTCCTCGCGAGAAGTCGAGGTCGTCGGTGCGCGTCGCCCGCGTCGGCTGACGCCGAAGGCGCTGGGCGTGCTGCGTGTACTGCTGCGCCAGCCCGGGCGTGTTGTCACCCGCGATGAACTGTTCGCGGAAGTCTGGCCGGACACGCTGCCGACCAACGATGTGCTTACCCAGGCCGTCACCCAGCTGCGCAAGGCGTTCAGCAACGACGACGACAACGGCCAGGCCTATATCGAGACCATCGCCAAGACCGGCTATCGCCTGCTGGTGCCGGTGCAGGTACTGGACGATGTCGAGGCGGCACCGTCCGCAGGAGCCGATGACGGAATCGCGGACGTGCAACCGGTGATGGGCATCGCCGAGGAGATGCCGGCACACGTGCAGGCATCGCGCCGCCGCTGGCGCCATGTCCGCCGGCGCGTGCTGCTGGTGCTGGGCGTGCTGATGCTGGCCACGGTGGTGGTGCTGGCCGCGCTGCTGCTGCGGCGGGCACCGGCCAGCAGTTCAGCGGTGGACGCGGCCGTGGAGAATGGCACGCGCGTGATCGGCAGCCCGCAGCGTCCCTATCGGTTGATCACCGCGACCAGCGGCTTTGAAACCTATCCCACGCTTTCACCCGATGGTTCGCTGGTGGCTTATGAGGGCGCCAACGAAGACGGGCAGGGCGGTGGGGCGATCAAGGTACAGACCTCCGGCAACGCGCCAGCGCGGCAGCTGCTGGCTCCGCCGGCCGGCTCGGTTGACCGCTTCCCGAGCTGGTCGCCGGATGGACGCGAGATCGCCTTCGCGCGGTTCAGCAACAACGGCGGCTGCCAGGTGCTGATTGCCAGCGCGACCGGCGGTGCCCTGCGCCAGGCCACGCGGTGCGATGGCACCGAGCTGCTCAGTTTCGACTGGACGCCAGACAGCCGTGGCCTGGTGTTCGGCAGCATGGTGGGGCGCTATGCCCATCGCGGCATCCGCAAGCTTGATCTGGCCAGTGGCCAATGGGAGGCGCTGGACTACGGCGTCGCCGAGGATGACTTCGACTATGCGCCGCGCTACTCGCCTGATGGCAAGTGGCTGGTATTCGTGCGCAATCCGCAGCTGGGCGATCTGTGGCGCATGCCGGCCGCGGGTGGCACGCCCGAGCAGCTGACCAACGAGGCCGCTGAACTGCGTGGCTGGGCCTGGTTGCGTGATGGCCGGACGATCGTGTTTGGGCGCCGTGTCGACAGTGAAGTGCGCCTGTACTACCTGGACGTAGAGAGCCGCACGCTGCGCGATGCCGGGCTCGACGACGCACAGTGGCCGGCCACTGCGCGCCGCGCGGGCATGCTGGCCTTCGTCCACCGCCGCGCGCAGTTCGGCATCTTCAAGGTGCCGATGGAAGGCGGCTCGCCGCCCCAGCGCCTGTTTGCGTCCAGTGGCCGGGATGGGCAGCCGATGGCGGCGCCGGATGGACGCCAACTGGTGTTCACGTCCGATCGTTCAGGCAGCTTCGCGCTGTGGTGGGCGGACATGGAGCGCCCCGATTCGCTGCGGCCTATCGAAGGATTGCGACCAGAGGCACGCCAGGCACCGGACTGGTCGGCCGACAGCCGGCGGTTGCTGGTGGTGGCGCGCGACGAGCACGGGCGCACGGTGGTCTATGAGATCGCCCCACGTGACGAACGCGTCCAGGCGTTGCCTGTCCCGTCGGAGCAGCCGCTGCAGGCACTGTACGGGGCACGCCCGGACCAGCTGCTGGTGGTCGAGCGCGATGACCAGCAACAGACCCGGCTGAGCCTGTTTGATCGAAGCGTGCAGCCCTGGCGCCGCCTGGCCAGCATCGACGGTGTTTCGCAGGCGCGGTTCGATCGCAGCAGCGGGCGAGTGCTGTTCACACGCCTGGCCGCAGGAGGCCTGTGGTCGGTGGATGCGGCGTTGGCACCGGCAAGCGTGCAGCAGATCAGCGATGACCGGCCCAGTCGGTGGCGGTACCGTGCCTGGACCGTGGCCGGCAGCAACGCGATCGGCTACCTCGGTACGTCCACCCGTTGTGGCACGACACTGGTGCTGATCCAGGCCGGGCGCGAGGAACCGGAACGCTGTCTGGATGCGGAACGCCTCAGTGCCGGCAACGGGCTGAGTGCCGGCGCCGATGGGCACACGCTGTTCGTGGCAATGGCGGTCAGCGACGGTGCCGACATCGGCGTGATGCGCTTGCCCGAGCGCTCGCCGACGCTGCTTCCGGCGTTCTCCAAGTTGTTGTTGTTCAACGGAAATGGGCCTTCGTAATTTCTTCGTGGCGACCTCGCCGCGAATTCGTGGCGATCTCGTCTGACTTTCCTGACGTGGTGCCGCCTGATTTGGCAAAACGGAGGCCTGTACTAGGCAAACCGTGGTGCCCCCATGCGTCAACTCTCCCTGGCCGATCGCGGCCAAACCGTCTCTCTGGACCGGTCGCTCGACGATGCTGCGCCGACCTGCCTGGGCGTGGCCCGGCTCGGCAGCCTGCAGACCGCAGGCAGCAGCTTCACTGTGTGGATGCAGGTGCGCGGCAGCTCCTGGGTGGAAGCCAAGGAAGGACGCTTCCGCTTGCGCCAGGGCGAGTGGATCGCCTTCGAGAAAGAGTCGCGGCCGCTGGTGCAGGCAGGCCGCAACGGCTTGTGCGTTGGCCTGAACCTGACGGTCGAAGCACTGCGCGTGCTGGCCGAGATGGCCGACTGCGGCCTGTACGCCGGGCGTGGCCGCATGAGCCGTGGCGATGCCCGCGTTGCGCTGCGCCTGTGGCGCGATGCGTTGGCCAGTGGCCAGCCGGCACAGGCACTGCGCCCGCTGCTGCTGCATCTGGCGGGCCTGCAGCGTGGGCTGGCCGACAACGTGCAGCGTTGCCCGGGTCGCTCGCGCAGCCGCAAGCGCCAGGTATTCGGCCGCATGCAGCGCGCCCGCCTGTACCTGGAAGGCAACAGCCACCGCGTGGTGCGCATCGGTGAACTGGCCGAGCTGACCAACTTCTCCAGCTGGTATCTCTCCAAGACCTTCCAGAGCCTGTACGAGGAAAGCCCGCAGTCGCTTTCAGCACGTTTGCGCCTGGAAAGGGCGGCCGACCTGCTGCGGGACACCGACATGATGGTTGGCGAGGTCGCTGCGGCCAGTGGCTTCGACAACTGCTGCAGCTTCGCGCGTGCGTTCCGCGCCCGCTACGGCCAGTCGGCATCGCGCTTCAGGGAAAACGGCGGCTTGCTGCCGCCACAATCTGCAAAGTCTCCGGTTGGCTCGCGCAAATACAGCGCTGCAACGCAATCGTAACGTGCTGGGGTGTTTTAACACGCTGCTAACACGTACCTTGGAGAGATAGATGAACGTTCGTAATCCCGCAGTGCGGCTGGGCCTTCTGCCGGCTGGCATTGCGTTGGCGCTGACGCCCGCCTTTGCTTCTGCGCAGGAAGCAAAGGATGCGACCACCCTGGATCGCATCGAAATCACGGGCTCGCGCATCCGCGGCGCCTCGATGGAGACCCAGCAGCCGGTCCTCACGCTGAGCCGTGAGAACCTGGAAAAGCAGGGCTACACCACCGTCGCCGATGTCCTGCAGAACCTGACCTCGGCAGGTTCGCCGGCCATTTCCCGCGCGGACTCGCTGTCCTCCGGCGAAAACGTTGGCGGCTACTACGTCGACCTGCGCAACCTTGGCGCGCAGCGCACCCTGGTGCTGATGAACGGCAAGCGCCTGGGCGCGACCACTGCCGGCTACCAGGATCTGAGCCAGATTCCGATGGCCGCCGTCGAGCGCATCGAAGTGCTGAAGGATGGCGCCTCCGCCATCTACGGTTCGGACGCCATTGCTGGCGTGGTCAATGTGATCACCCGCAAGCGCTTCGATGGTGCTGAAGCCAGCGTCTACGTTGGCCAGTACGGCCGCGGCGACGGCGACACCAACACCTACTCGTTCACCCTCGGCTCTGAAGGCGAGCGTGGCGGCGTGACCCTGTCGGCCGAGTACTCCAAGCAGGATCCGGTGTGGGCGAAGGATCGTTGGTTCAGCCGCGACGGCGGCCTGGGCCCGAATTCGACCTCTGCCGACTGGAGCCCGCTGAGCCAGAACAGCACCTGGTGCGACCCGCGCGTGTGGGGCGACTGCAAGCCGCGCGCTGCAGGCCAGCCGCAGCCGGAGTGGAAGACCCTGAATCCGGGCGGTGACCCGAAGAATGCGGCCGACTACCACCTGCTGACTCCGGCCGAGTACTCCAACGCCAACCAGCAGATGATGGTGCAGACCGGCATCGAGCGTAAGTCCGTGTATGTCAACGGCAGCTACGATCTGGCCGACTCGATCACCTTCAATGCTGACGTGCTGTACAACCAGCGCACCACCGACCAGCAGATCGCGGGTTACCCGTACCAGTCGCTGTCGTTCGGTACCCCGCTGTCGAAGGACAGCGCGTTCAACCCGATCGGCCAGGACGTTGAGTTCCGTCGCCGCCTGTGGGAAGTGCCGCGTACCACCAAGAGCGACCTCAAGACCCTGCGCTTCGCGCCGAGCCTGAGTGGCTTCTTCGAGTTTGCCGGCAAGACCTGGGACTGGGACGTTGGCGCGCTGTGGAACCGCAACGAGCTGACCAAGACCGGCTACGGCGACATGAGCCTGATCGCTTCCGAGCAGGCACTTGGCAAGTCGTTCATCAACGGCCAGGGCGTTGCTCAGTGCGGGACCGCCGCCAATCCGATCCCGCTGAGCCAGTGTCGCCCGTGGAACCCGCTGCTGCCTTACGGCGTCAACGGCCAGGGCTCGCTTGCCGACCGTGATCTGCAGAACTTCCTGTTCCCGACCTACACCGACACTGGTGTGACCAAGACCACCAGCTACACCGCCAACCTGTCCGGTTCGCTGTTCGAGCTGCCGGCCGGTGACCTGGGTGTGGCCATGGGCTACGAGCACCGCAAGGAAGAAGGCCGCTTCGTGCCGGACGCCTTCCGTCAGTCGGGCCAGTCGACCGGCCTGGCGTCGACCACCACCTCGGGCAACTACTCGCTGGATGAGTTCTACCTGGAACTGAACGTGCCGATCCTGTCGGACCTGCCGTTTGCCAAGGAACTGACCTTCAACGTCGCAAGCCGCTACTCTGACTACAGCAACTTCGGTGACACGATCAACTCGAAGTTCGGCCTGGTGTGGCGCCCGATCGACGAACTGCTGGTCCGCGGTACCTACGCAGAAGGCTTCCGCGCACCGACCGTTGACGATCTGTACGGCGGCACCAACTCGAGCTTCGAGCGTTATACCGATCCGTGCGGTTCGACCTCGCCGGGCAACGTCGCTGGCAATGCTGCCTGCGCCGCGGCTGGCGTGCCGGCCAACTACGTGCAGGTCGGCCAGGGCTTCGCGCCTTGCAGCACCTTCCCGTGCGCGACCCCGGACCAGTTCGTCAGCGGTTCGAATTCGGCTCTGAAGCCGGAAACCTCCAAGAGCAAGACGGTTGGCCTGGTCTGGAGCCCGCGTTGGGTGCAGGGCCTGGACATCTCGCTCGACTGGTACCGCTACGAGCTGAAGAACATGATCATCGCTGACAGCGTTGATCGCATCCTGCGTGACTGCTACGTGCTGGGCAACGCAGCTCGCTGCGAAGGCGTCACCCGTGCCGCTGATGGCCATATCGAGGCGCTGACCTACGGCCTGGCCAACCTCGGCTCGATGGAGACCGAAGGCTACGATCTGGGTGTCAAGTACCGCCTGCCGGAACTGTCGATCGGCAAGTTCAGCATCGACTGGCAGACCAGCTACCTGGCCAAGTACGACGAAGCCGGCCAGAACAAGAAGGGTGAGAACATCACCATCGGTCGCGTTGGTGAGCCGGGCCTGTTCCGCGTCCGTTCGAACCTGGGTGTCAACTGGGAGCTGGGTGACTTCGGCGTCAACTGGACTGCCCGCTACTACTCGGGCATGAAGGAAAGCTGCATCGACGACGCATGGTGCGACGCTCCGAACCACTACGCCAATGGTGAGCCGGATCCGCTGCGCCACACCGGCTCCAACACCTTCCACGACGTGCAGGTCAGCTGGAAGGCTCCGTGGGATGCCACCATCGCCCTGGGTGCGAACAACGTGTTCGATCACCGCGGTGCGCTGCAGTACTCGGCGCCGAACTCGAGCTTCGCCTACTACGGTGGCTTCGACGTCGGTCGCTTCCTGTACATGAAGTACACCCAGCGCTTCTGATAGTTCGAAGTGCGATAGTAGTACCAGGAGGGCGGACCGCAAGGTCCGCCCTCTTTCTTTGTAGGGGAATTCCGAAATATCCTGGAAGGTGAGCGGAGTCACGTTCCTGTCGTGTCGCAATCAACACAGTTGCTGGGTCCACTTGCGGACCCTTGCACATGGAGAGAGCGATGAAGAGCACGCTGTTGCACAAACTGTCTGCTGCTGCACTGATCTATGCAACATTGGTGGGTGCGGTGTTTGCCCAGACCGGTGGCGTCTGTGGGGGCGGGCTGTACTGCGAGGAGCTGCGTCAGGAATGCCTGGCTGCAGGCAAGTCGAAGGTCCTGTGCGATCTGCAGTATCGCCACTGCGTGCAAGATGCCTGCGGCGCGCGCTGATGCAAAAAAAGGCGCGCCTTTGGGCGCGCCTTCGAGGTTCTTCCTGCGTTGACAGCTCAGGTCTCGCTGGGTACCAGTCCCATCAACGCATTGGCATGCTCGCGCCATTGCGGCAGCCTGTTGAGAACACCTGCGCGCTGCAGGTAGTCCTCGTCCACCGGATCACCATTGACCAGTGCCAGTGCCACGTGCACCGCGCCGGTCACCCAGAAGCTGCGCGTATTTGCACGCTGCGGCTGCAGGTGGAACGCGACCGCTTCGATGATCGGCATCGGCAGGCCCCACAGGCCAAGCAGGTAGGCTCCGGCTTCGGCATGGCCCGGGCGGGTCTCACCGGCCAGCGCCGGTTCGCTGCGCTCGTTGCGCACGCCGGGCAGCAGCAGGCCGATGTCGGCCAGCAGTGCCGCGGTTGCGCCCAGCTCGGCACTGGATTCGGGCAGCAGGCGTGCGGCCAGGCGCGAGGCAAGCAGGGCGCGCTGCTGCAGTGAATTGCGCTCGGCCGTGGACAGTGTCGGTGCCGAGAACACCTCGCTGGCCAATACCAGATCGCGCAGCGTCGACAGGCCGAGGCGGGTCACGGCAGTGCGCAGGTCGGCAATGGTGCGGCCCTGGCTGAAGAACGCCGAGTTCGACAGCTGCAGCACCTTGGCCGCGATGGCTGGATCGGCAGCGACCAGCTTGGCCACGTCGGCGCTGTCGGCGTCGTCGTCATGCTCCAGTGCCTGGGTCAGGCTCAGATACAGGTGCGGTGGCGAGGGCAGCTTCTCGATGCGGCCGATGGCGTCGCGCAGGCGCGGGCTGTCCAGCACTTCGCGCAGCTCTTCCAGGCTGGTCAGTGCTTCCAGCAGCACTTCCGGTGCCAGCGGCAACGGCAGGAAGCGGTGGGCCACGCCGATCAGGCGTGCCGGCGGCGGCCGGTTGCCGTGCTGGGCGTCCACCAGCGCAATGCGGATGGTTTCCGGGCGCAAGGTCCGGATCTGGCCGAGCAGTGTGGTGGCATTGAGATCCGGCAGCTGCGGGCAGACGATCACCGCATCCACGCCCTGCGTGGCCACCGCGGTCATCGCGGACTGGCCATCGGTGGCGGTCAGCGGCTGCCAGTCTTCCCCAAGATCGGCAATGAATTCGGTCAGCTCGGCCGGCAGGCTGGCTGCATCCCCAACAAGCAGAATACGCACGACACATTCCCCTGGCTGTCTCGACGATGGATGTCGACGACGTGTGAAGTGACGCAATTTACCTAATACGGCGGCAAGAGTGATGTGCCGTCGTCATGAAACGTGACCCGCATCGCTCCGGCAGGGCATGCCGGAGCAATCCGGTTCAGGCTCAGGCCTTGCTGTCCAGATGGCGCTGGTGCGCCTCGATCAGGATCTGCTTGGCCTCAGCGGCGCCGCCCCAACCGTCCAGCTTGACCCACTTGCCCTTCTCCAGGTCCTTGTAGTGCTCGAAGAAGTGGCCGATGCGCTCCAGCCAATGGCTGGACACCTGGGCGATGTCTTCCACGTGGGCGTAGCCGCTGAAGATCTTCGACACCGGCACGGCCAGGATCTTCTCGTCGCTGCCCGCCTCATCGCTCATCTTCAGCACGCCGACCGGACGGCAGCGCACGACCGAACCCGGCACCAGCGGCAGCGGCAGCACCACCAGCACGTCGGCCGGATCGCCGTCGCCGCACAGGGTGCTCGGCACGTAGCCGTAGTTGCAGGGGTAGCGCATCGGGGTGGACAGGATGCGGTCGACGAAGATCGCGCCGGTCTCCTTGTCCACTTCGTACTTCACCGGCTCCGAGTCCTTCGGGATCTCGATGATGACGTTGATTTCTTCCGGCGGGTTCTTGCCGGGCGAGACGAGTTCCAGACCCATGGTCGTGCTCCAGGTGGGGGATATAGACGGATAGCTCCCCATTTTATGCCTTTGCCGGGCGCTGTGCAGGGGGAGGGGGCTGACGGCAGGGCGAGGAACGCGCCGACACGGCGGGCCGGGGTTGACCGATGGGTCCGGGTGGCGCGCGCGCGCAGGCTGGATGTACCTACCCGAGGAGTTCCCGATGAAACCATCCGCCTTGTCACTCGGACTGTTCTGCACGCTGCTGATCGCGCCCGCCGCCCACGCTTTTCCCTACGTGGACCTGATCGACTACCCGCACCAGGAAGCCAACTGGGACCGCTTCTTTGCCCTGGAAGGGCGTCTGCAGCACGGGTTCGACGCGATCTGCGGCGACACCTTCTGCGAGGGTGAGTACAGCGATATCCGTGCGCTGCGCCTGCGCTGTTCGGTGGACGCGGGGCGCGGCACGGTGCATGAGTGCCTCTGGGCATTTGCCGCCAGTGAGCTGGCCGTGTCGCGGAACGACGGTGCGATCGTAGCCCGGCAACCGACCTGGTTGTGCCCGCTGCCGCTGGTGCCTGGCACCCCGGTGGAGGCCTTCCATGCAGCGCTGGCGGCCCGTAATCCGCTGCATGATCCGTTGCCCGGCACGTCGGAGAGCACCTATGACGGGCTGACCGGCTGCATCCACTGATGCGAACGTGACTGATTCTCATTAACGGAGTAGCATGCGCTGCGCCTTCCGTCTGTCGTCCCGTTCTGCGCATGTCCTCCAATGCCGCCTCCCTTACCGAACTGCTGATCCGTGAGCGGCCGGCACTGCTGCGCCGGGTGCAGCGCATCCTCGGCGGCGACAATGGCGCCGAGGATGTGATCCAGGCGGTGTGGTTCAAGGCCCGTGGGGTCGACGACAGCCAGGCCATCGACAACCCGCGGGCCTATCTGTACCGGCTGGCCGCCAACCTGGCCACCGACCACGGCCGCGAATCGACCCGGCGCAACCGCCTGCTGGCCGACCACTACCTGTGGGGGCCGGACGAGGTAATCTCGACCGAGGAACAGGCCATGGCACAGGACGAGCTGCAGCGGGTGCTTGATGCGGCGGGGCACTTGCCGGAGCCGACCCGCACCATCTTCCGGCTCAACCGCCTGCAGGGCCTGACCCAGGCCGGGATCGCCCGCCGCCTCGGGGTGTCGGTGACCACCGTCGAGAACCATGTACGCACGGCGCTGCAGCGGCTGGCGTGGGCACGCAGCGGCCGATGACCGGCCCGGCTTGGGGCTGGCCCTCACTGGAACGTCTTGATCACTGGACCGTGGATGCGGTCTAGTTCCTCCGCCCGCGCTTGAATGCGCCTGTCCGCCAGCCGATGAGCCCGCCGAACACGCTGCCCGCCGCCAATGACGATGCCCTGGCCGAACAGGCCCGGGGCTGGATCGCGTGGCTGGCCTCGGGCGATATCAGCGACGCGCGCATGCGGGCGTTCGAACACTGGCTGCAACAGCCGGGGCATCGCAGGGCCTTCGAACACGAGCGCGCGCTGTGGCGCAGCGTCGGGCCGCGAGCGCAGCCGGCCCGCGTGGCTGGTCGACGCCCGCGCCGACGGCGTTGGGCCATGGCTGCGGCGGCAATGCTGGCGATGCTGGTGGCATGGCCGGAGGCGTGGCTGCGCCTGCAGTCCGATCACCGCAGCACGCACCAGGTGCAGAACGTACTGCTGCCTGATGGCAGCCGTGCGGTGCTGGACGCCGACAGTGCGATTGCCGTGCGCTTTGATGCGAACGCCCGCGAGGTCGAGCTGTTGCGCGGGCGTGCCTGGTTCGAGGTCAGTCCGGATGCGCAGCGACGTTTCAGCGTGCGCGCCGGCAATGGCGCGGTCGAGGACATCTCGACCGCGTTCTCCGTCGCACGCGACAGCGACCAGGTGGAAACCCAGGTCGGACAGGGCAGGGTGCGCGTGGCCAGTCCGGCTGACGGTGGCTGGACGTATCTGCAGGTGGGCCAGCGTGCGATCTATGGTGGACACAGTGGCGTGACGCGCCTGCAGGACGTGGCCGCCGACAGTGTCGGCGCGTGGCGACAGGGCGAACTGCTGCTGGAGCAGGCCAGCGTCGCCGACGCCGTGCAATGGGTGGGGCGTTATCGCGCCGGCCCGACCTTCGTGCGCGGCGATCTATCGCAGCTGCCGGCGGTAAGCGCGGCGTTGCGCATCGATCGCCCGGAGCAGGCGCTGGATGCACTGGCCGCAACAGCAGGTCTGCAGGTCACCCGGCTGCCGCTCGGCGTCGCCATCATTCACCAGTAGATCCACGCCATGCGTGGATGAAGGTTCCAGTGTGCCGACCAACGGTCGGCACCCACCACGATCACCGGCCGGTCGGCACCTGCCGCGACCGCAAATCGCTCTTGGGGTTGCCGCGCGCCCAACCGTCTTACCCCGCGAACGTACCCGCCGCCGCCACGTACGTCGCCGTGTCCGCCTGTGTTGCGGATGACGCCGCGCCTGCGGCACCGATTACCTGACAGGTTCCCCATGTTCGACTCCCACCGCCCCGGCCGCGTGCTGCGCCCGTCCCGTCTGTGCATCGCCTTGCTGGCTGCCGCCCTGGCCAGTGCCACGCCGCCCGCGCTGGCACAGAGCGACCGAGCCGACCACGCCGCCGTACAGCGCTTCGACATCCAGGCGCAGCCACTGGAAGAAGCGCTGCGCAGCTACATGCGCCAGTCCGGCGTGCAGGTCGTGTACCCGGCCGCTCTGGCCCGGGGGGTGACGTCGCGTGCGGTCAGCGGCAGCATGCCGGCCAGCGAGGCGCTGCAGCAGCTGCTGCAGGGCAGTGGCCTGGCAGTGCGCCGGGTCGGTTCCGATGCAGTGACCCTGGAAGCGGCGATGCCGGTGCAGGCCGACAGCGGCGTGATCGTCACCGACACGCTCAGCGTGGCCGGCGACCGCGTCGACAGTGGCGCGGGCAGCGACGAGGCACGCCTGCTCGACAGCTATCGCGGCGTCGGTTCCATCACCACGCTCAACCGCACGCACTTGGAGCGCTTCCGTGGCACCTCCAACGGCGACATCGTCAAGGGCGTGGCCGGTGTCACCGCCGGCGATCCGCGCGTTGGCAACGGCTTCGACGTCAACATCCGCGGCATCCAGGGCCAGGGCCGCGTGCCGGTGATCATCGACGGCGGCCAGTCCAGCATGGATACCTACCGTGGCTATGCCGGCCAATCGCAGCGCACCTACCTCGACCCGGACCTGATTTCCAGCCTGACCATCACCAAGGGCCCGAGCCTGCAGGCCAATGCCCCCGGTGGCATCGGCGGCGTGGTCGAGATGGAGACGCTGAAAATCGATGACGTGCTGCGCGAGGGGCGCGACTTCGGCGTACGCGTGCGTGGCGGCCTGGCCAACGCCAGCGCCAACAACCTGCCGTCCTACAGCGCCGCGCCGCGTTCCGACCGCAGCGCCACCGGCAGCCAGTTCTTCAACGTGGCCGGCGCCGGCCACTGGGACCGCTTCGATCTGGTCGCCGCCTATGCCTACCGCGACAACGGCAACTACTTCTCCGGCAAGCACGGCTACGATGATTTCCCGCAGACCCGTCGCACGCTGGCACCGCTGAATCCGCCGCGTACCGAAGTGTTCAACACCTCGTCGCGTTCGAAGTCGGCGCTGCTCAAGGGCACCTGGCGCATCGATGACGCGCAGACGCTGGAAGCCGGCTACCGCCGTTATGAAGGCACCGCCGGCGAGATCATGGCCTCGCAGATCATCCGCGTCGACCGCGATCGCATTCCGCAGTGGGACCCGGGCCATGTCGACATGGACAGCTACACCCTGCGCTACCGCTTCAATCCGGACAGCGATGTGGTCGACCTGCGTGTCAACGCTGCATACACCGATACCGACAGCGTGATGTACAACAGCCTGACCGGCATCACCCCGTGGTACTTCGACCGCCGCACCGAGTGGTATGACGCGCCCAGCTTCAGCGGCGACCCCGGCTACAAGGACGCCTACCGCAACCCGCTGCGGCAGAAGCGCTTCGGACTGGATGCCAGCAACACCTCGATGTTCGATACCCGCGCCGGTGCGTTCACCCTCGACTACGGCCTGTCCTACAGTGACGAAGACATCGCACCGGGCAGCTCCGGCCCGGTGATGCACGATGACCTGGTCAACAACCGCTTCCTGCGCAACGCCGAGCGCAAGGAATACAGTGCCGTGGCCTCGCTGAAGTGGCAGCCCGATGAGCACTGGGAACTGCTGGCCGGCGGCCGCTGGAACCGCGTGGACGTGCACGACCGCAACCGCCTGGCCACGCCCGATGCCTATGAGGTGCAGGGCCAGTACCGCTACACCGAACTGCTCAATGGCAACCCGGCGCTGCCGTCGTGGCGGGCCAAGCGCATCGCGCTGCTGAACTGGTATCCGGATGCCAACGGCAACTTCACCCAGGAATCGTTGCTGGCCTCACCGTACAAGAAGGGCACGGTGGCCGACATCGGTGGCTGGAACTTCTACGACGCCGGCAAGGCGCAGGACCTGGAAGTGCCGGTCAGCTGGACGTGGTCGCAGCCGATCCGCCGCCGTGACACCGCGTTCTCGCCGACCGCCAGCGTGGCCTACCGCTTCAGCGAAGACACCATGGTCTATGTGAAGTACGCCGAAGGCACCAAGCTGCCGAGCCTGTTCGAGACCACGCTGGGCCTGTTCACCGCCGCCAAGCCAGTGGGCGAGTTGAAGCCGGAGCGCGCGCGCAGCTGGGAAATCGGCGCCAGCACCATCCGCTACGACCTGTTCGCCGCCGGCGACCGCCTGGCGCTGAAGCTGGCGTACTTCGATACCCGCATCGACGACCTGATCACCCGTGACTATCGCACGCTGTCGGCGGGCCTGATCCGAAACGTCGACCAGTTCAAGGTCTCGGGCATGGAGTTCCAGTCCAGCTATGACAGCGGCAAGGTATTTGCCGATCTGTCCGCGCACTACTACTTCAAGGCCAAGACCTGCGCGCCGGACATCGCGGCCGAGCGCCGTGCCTACGGCGCACAGCGCAGGAACGGCGAGCTGGCCAACACGCCCGACTGCGTGGACGGCGGCTTCGAGGGCTCGTACACCAATACCCAGAACCCGCCGCGCTACATGGTCAACCTGACCCTGGGCTCGCGCCTGTTCGAGGAGCGCCTGACCTTCGGCACCCGCGTGGTCCACAACGCCGGCCCGATCAGCACGCTGGACAAGGACTGGAACGTAGGGCTGTCGGCGATCCAGCAGCTGTACCGGCCAACCACGCTGGTGGACCTGTTCGCCAGCTGGAGCTTCAACGACCAGCTCTCGGTGGAAGCCGGCGTGGACAACCTGACCGATCGTTACTACCTGGACCCGCTGGCCCTGGGCGTGATGCCGGCACCGGGCCGTACGGCCCGGCTGGCGTTGACCTGGAAGTACTGATCGGTCGCGTATGAGCGGTGGGGTCGAACCGCCCTCGGTGGGTGCGGACCTTGGTCCGCACCGCTTCCGCCGTGCAATCGCCAGCGCCCCGCCACGCCCGGCGTCTACTTACAGCCCGGTCGCGGCCTTCACCGCGTCCTCGTGCAGCGACTCGTTCAGCTCGTCCACCACGGTGGTCCATGCCGCATCGGCCTGCAGCGACTCGGACAGGAACTGGCGCTGCGCATCGTTCCAGTACGGCGCCTCGACCACTTCCACATCGGTGGCCAGCTGATGCTCGCGGATGAAGCGGGCGATGCCCTCGGCGCTGGCGTCCAGGCCCAGCTGCAGGAACAGGTTGGTCATGCGCGGTTCGGTGGTGATCATCGTCGGTTCCTGCGGTAAGAAGGGATGCGCCATTATCGGCGCACATAGCCTTGGGGAAAGCCCCGTGGCAGACGTCTACAGCACGACGACCCCCTTGGCATTCCCCCATGAACGCACACATCGCCCCTGAAGAAAGCCGCAGCCTGCGGCTCAAGGCCGCCACCCGCGACAGCCACGGTGCCCTGGACAAGCGCATCATGGCCGGCGACATCTTCGCCGACCGCAGCAATTTCGCCCGTTTCCTGCGCGTGCAGTATCGCTTCCACCGCAGCATCGATGCGCTGTATGCCAACCCTGCGCTGGACGCACTGCTGCCGGACCTGGGCGAGCGCCGCCGCCTGACCCAGGTCGCGCGCGACCTGCAGGACCTGGAGCAGACCCTGCCCGGGGCTGACATCGCGGCGTTGCCGTCCGATCTGGAACTGCCCGCCGCGTTGGGGTGGCTGTACGTGGCTGAAGGCTCCAACCTGGGCGGCACCATTCTGTACAAGATGGCTGCCAGGCTCGGCCTGGACCGTGATTTTGGCGCCCGCCACCTGGCCGCGCATCCGGATGGCGCGGCGCGCCACTGGCGTGAGTTCACCGCGGCGCTGGACGCGGTACCGCTGAGTGTCGAGCAGGAGCAGCAGGTAATCGATGCGGCCGACGCCGCGTTCCGCAGCGTGCACGGCCACGTCGAAGTGGAATTCGCCTGATGCACGGCGTGCGCCCACAGGTGCAGCGCTGATGCGCTGGCTCTGGTTCGCGCTGGGCTGGCTGATGGTCGGGCTCGGGGTGATCGGCGCGTTGCTGCCGGTGATGCCGACCACCATCTTCCTGATCCTGGCCGTGGGCTGCTTCGCGCGCAGCTCGCCGAAGTTCGAGCAGCGCCTGTTGGCGCATCCGCGCTACGGCCCGTCGCTGCGGTTGTGGCGCGAGCAGGGCGCGGTATCGCGCAAGGGCAAGGCGTTTGCCAGTGCCGGCATGGCGCTGGGCTTTGCCCTGTTCTGCTGGGGCGCGCATCCGTCCTGGCGCCTGCTGTTGGGCGTGGGCCTGTTCTTCGCGGTCAGCGCCGGCCACGTGCTGAGCCGACCGGCCCCCCGGCTGGAGCCCCATCCGATCGTGGAAGTGGACGACGCCATTGATCCGCGCGCGGCCCGTAGTCGCGCAGCGACCCCTGATGCTGATGGAAGCCGAGATGATGCTGCCTGCTGACCTGGCCCCCGTGGCCGCCCCTGCATTGACCCCGTGGGGCATGTACCTGGCCGCCGACGAGGTGGTGAAGGCCGTGATGATCGCGCTGGCACTGGCGTCGCTGTCCACCTGGACCGTGCTGCTGGCCAAGGGCTGGGAGCTGACCCGCCAGGCCCGGCAGCTGCGCGCGGCGCGCGCGCTGTTGCTGCAGTCCGCACAGCTGCCGCCGCAGAGCGAAGAGGCAAGTCTGCAGCAGGGCACCGCACTCGCCATGCTGCACGCCGCCCGCACCGAACTGCGCCTGTCGCAGGATCTGGATAGTCGCGACGGCATCAAGGAACGCATCGCCTCGCGCCTGGACCGCATCGAACTGGAGACCGCGCGCGTGCAGCGGCGCGGCATCGGTGTGCTCGCCAGCATCGGCGCGGTGGCGCCCTTCGTCGGCCTGTTCGGCACGGTGTGGGGCATCATGAACAGTTTCATCGGCATCGCACACAGCAACACCACCAACCTGGCGGTGGTTGCGCCCGGCATCGCCGAGGCCCTGCTGGCGACCGCACTTGGCCTGGTCGCGGCGATTCCCGCGGTACTGGTCTACAACCATTTCAGCCGCGTGCTGGCCGGCCTGCGGGGCCTGCTCGGCGATCTGTCGGCGGCCGTGCAGCAGCTGGTTTCGCGCGATCTTGATCGTGCCGTGCCGCGTACCGCAGCGGCACCGCTGCGCGCGGTGCACTGAGGCGCGACGATGGCGATCAGGACCGCGTCCGACCGCGACGACGCACCGGAAGAAGCACACGAGATCAACGTCACGCCCTTCATCGACGTAATGCTGGTGCTGCTGATCATCTTCATGGTAGCCGCACCGCTGGCCACCGTATCAGTGCCGGTGCAGCTGCCGGCCAGCAGCGCCAGTGCCACGCCGCCCGAACAGGCGCCGGTGTATGTGACCGTGCAGGCCGATCTGTCGCTGCGCGTGGGCGAGCAGGCGGTGGCGCGTGACGGGCTGGCCGCTGCATTGCAGGCGGCCACCCACGGCGACACCGCGCAGCGCATCTTCCTGCGTGCCGATACCCGCGTGCCCTACGGCGAACTCATGGCCACGCTGGATGCGCTGCGTGCGGCCGGCTACCTGAAGGTGGCGCTGGTCGGCGTTGAGCAGGGTGCGCGATGAGTGGACTGCGGCGCTGGGCGACCAGCCTGGCGATCGTGCTGCTGGTGCACGCGCTGCTGATCGGCGTGGCCTGCTGGCGGGCGATGCGTGCACCGGTGGTGGCTGCGGTAGCGTCGCCCGTGGCGTTGACGCTGGAGTTGGCGCCGATGGCGCGGGCGCCATCCGTGCCCCCGCGTGAAGTGGCGACGGGCCCCCTGCAGCAGCAACAGCAGCGGCAAGCGCCGAAGCCGGCGCTGCGTGAGCAACCGAAGGCGCCGATGCAGCCGCAGGGTGATTTGCCACCGCCGCGTACGCCGGAGCCGACGCCCGCGCCGGAAACCGCCGAGACCAATGTCGCGCAGACCAGCGCACCGCCGCAGGTGGCAGCCGATGTGGCCGCACGCTACACCGCACCGCAGACCACCGCCGGCGAGCGCAGTCGCGCCGAGGCGACCTGGGAAGGACGCCTGCTCGCGCACCTGCAGAAGCACCGGCGCTATCCACGCCAGGCCGAGCGGCTGCGCCAGCAGGGCGTGGTCTACGTGCGCTTTGCCGTGGCCCGCGACGGTGTGGTTTCGGCGGTGCTGCTGGGCCGCAGCAGCGGCTTCGCGTTGCTCGACCAGGAGACGCTGGACACCGTGCAGCGGGCCAGCCCGGTCCCGGCGCCGCCGGCCGAGGTGGCTGGCGACCCGGTGCAGGTGATGGTGCCGGTGTCATTCTTCCTGCGCGGGCGCTGACCGCCATCGGGGTCGGATCCCTTTCCGTAGGACAGGGCTCTGACCCAAGCCGGAATTCAAGGCAGCGCGCAGGCGTTATGCTCGCGCACGACCGTCAATGGACGCGCGGAGATTGGCATGACGACACGGACGTTACGGGTGCTGGCCTGGTGCAGCGTGTTGCTGGCTGCATGCGTGGCCGTGCTTTCGCTGGCACCGTTCACGCCGGCGATCATCTTCGCCTCGCCCTTGCTGGTGTTCGCCGCCTTCTGCATGTGGCGTGGCGCGTGGCTGCCCGGCGCACTGTGTGCGTGGCTGGCTTCGCTCGCTTTCATCGGCAGCCCGCTCAGCCTCTTCGATGGCTGGGACCGGCCGATCTATGCCTGCTGGATGGTCGTCGTGGTGCTGCTTGTCATCCGATGGATGAGGCGGTCGCGGCCGTAGCGTCGAGCCTGCTCGACGCTACGGGTTCATGCATGGCGTGGATCTACAACAGAGGCACCAGCAGCAGCGCCACGATGTTGATGATCTTGATCAGCGGATTGATCGCCGGGCCAGCGGTGTCCTTGTACGGGTCACCGACGGTATCGCCGGTCACCGCAGCCTTGTGCGCTTCGCTGCCCTTGCCGCCGAAGTGGCCATCCTCGATGTACTTCTTGGCGTTGTCCCAGGCGCCGCCGCCGGTGGTCATCGAGATGGCCACGAACAGGCCGGTCACGATGGTGCCGATCAGCAGACCGCCGAGTGCGCGCGGCCCCAGCAGCAGGCCGACCACCACCGGCACCACCACCGGCAGCAGCGAGGGCACGATCATTTCGCGGATCGCCGAGCGGGTCAGCATGTCCACCGCCTTGTCGTACTGCGGCTTGCCGGTGCCCTGCATGATGCCGGGGATCTCGCGGAACTGGCGCCGCACCTCTTCCACCACTGCCCCCGCCGCGCGGCCGACCGCTTCCATCGCCATCGCACCGAACAGGTAGGGGATCAGGCCGCCGATCAGCAGGCCGATGATCACCGTGTGGTCGCTGAGATCGAAGCGGAATTCCTGGCCGGGGTTGGCGGCCTGCAGGTTGTGGGTGTAGTCGGCGAACAGCACCAGTGCGGCCAGTGCAGCCGAGCCGATCGCATAGCCCTTGGTCACTGCCTTGGTGGTATTGCCCACCGCATCCAGTGGATCGGTGATGTCGCGGATCTCCGAGGGCAGCTCGGCCATTTCGGCGATGCCGCCGGCGTTGTCGGTGATCGGTCCGTAGGCATCGAGCGCGACGATCATGCCAGCCATCGACAGCATCGCGGTGGCGGCGATGGCGATGCCATACAGGCCACCCAGCGCGAACGCACCCCAGATCGCAGCACACACCGCCACCACCGGCAGTGCAGTGGACTTCATCGAGATGCCGAGGCCGGCGATGATGTTGGTGCCGTGCCCGGTGGTCGAGGCCTGCGCCACGTGCTGCACCGGCTTGTACTGAGTGCCGGTGTAGTACTCAGTGATCCACACGATCAGCCCGGTCAGGACCAGGCCGATCAACGCGCAGCCGTACAGTGGCATCGGTCCATGTACGTTGTCACTCATCAGCCCGGTGGTGATCGGGTAGAACGCGATCGCGGCCAGAACGCCGGAGACGATCACGCCCTTGTACAGCGCGCCCATGATCGAGCCGCCAGGCTTCACCTTGACGAACAGCGCACCGATGATCGAGGCGATGATCGACACACCGCCCAGCACCAGCGGATACAGCACGGCATTGGCGCCCGCCTCGGCCAGCATCAGGCTGCCCAGCAGCATCGTTGCGATGACGGTGACCGCATAGGTCTCGAACAGGTCGGCGGCCATGCCGGCGCAGTCGCCGACGTTGTCACCGACGTTGTCGGCGATCACCGCCGGGTTGCGCGGGTCATCCTCGGGAATGCCGGCTTCCACCTTGCCGACCAGATCGGCGCCGACGTCGGCGCCCTTGGTGAAGATGCCGCCGCCCAGACGCGCGAAGATCGAGATCAGCGACGAACCGAACGCCAGACCGACCAGCGCGTGCAGCGCCTGTTCCATCGGCAGGCCCATCCGCAGCAGCAGTGCGTAATAGCCGGCCACACCCAGCAGGCCCAGGCCGACCACCAGCATGCCGGTGATCGCACCGCCGCGGAAGGCGACGTCCATCGCCGCACTGATGCCATGGCGTGCGGCCTCGGCGGTGCGCACGTTGGCGCGTACCGACACGTTCATGCCGATGTAGCCGGCGGCACCGGACAGCACCGCGCCGACCGCGAAGCCGATCGCGGTGTACCAGCTGAGGAACACACCGACCAGCACGAACAGCACCACGCCGGCGATGCCGATGGTCAGGTACTGGCGGTTGAGGTAGGCACGCGCACCTTCCTGGATCGCGGTGGCGATCGCGACCATGCGCTCATTGCCGGTGGGTTGGCGCAGGATCCAGCGCGCCGAGACGATTCCGAACAGGATCGCGAGAATGGCGCAGCCCAGCGCCAATGAAAGCCCGTGACGTTCCAGCATTAGACCCCTCCGCAGAATGGATGTAGGCATCCAGTGGCGATGAACGGCACCACGAGGGGGACGACGGGCTGCAGCCTGGAACCAACCCGTACCGACCTTGGCGGTCGTCCGACGTATGGCGGTGTTCAGCATTCCCTGGTCCCCTCAGTATGCGTGCCGCCACTTGTAGAGTCGAGCCATGCTCGACTGGCCTCTACGAGCCGCACCTCGTGATCCTGTGGGCGCCCTCAAGACGGAACGCATCGCCATGCGCGCGGGCCCTGCCGCCGGGCCATGGGCACGATTCGAGAGCCATCAGGCCTTTGCGCCCCGTTAAGCCAGTCTCTGCAAGCCTGCGCACAGTCCCGTAGGAGATCCCACATGCGCCTGTCCCTGTTGATGCTTGCCGCCCTGGTCCCGGCCGTGCCGGCATTCGCCGCGGAAACCCCGGAACTGCAGCGTGCCGTGGGCGTGCCCCAGGCGGTGGGTGCGGTGCATACGTTGCGCCAGATCCCCGAGGCCTGCGCGCGGCTGGAAGGTGCGTTCACCGGCGACGCCGCCGCGCCCTACCGCTTCTCCGCCGTGCGTACCAGCGAACAGTGCCAGCCACGCGCGCGCTTCGTCGATTACACCAAGGCACAGCCGAGTGCCGACAAGGGCTGGAAGCTCAACGATGTGATCCGCGTGCCGAGCGCGGCGTGCCCGGCCCAACAGGCAGTGGTGCGGGTGTGGCGCCTGCCGTCGAGCAACAAGGTCGAGCTGGATGGGCAGGGCCAGTCGCGCATCTATCTGGAAGAGGCGAAGAAGCAGGCGGCTGCCGGCCAGATTCCGCAGGTGACGATGTTTGCCGCGCAGTTGCAGATGGAAGGCAAGGCCTGTAATTGAGGACGTTCGGTAGTGCGAATCCACGCATGGCGTGGATCTACTGAGGCCATCGGGCACGGCACCGGATAGATCCGGCCGTTGGCCGGCGACCCTGCAATCAATCCGCCAGCGTCGCCCCGCGCGCCACCAGCAGCTCGCGAAGCGCCTTGCGGTGGCAGTGCGCCTCATCCTCGCAGTAGCACCCCACGCTGAGGTCGCTGTGCTGCGACATCGCAGCCAGCAGGTCCAGCGCGTGGGCCGCATCCGGGGACTTCATCTCAGCCTTGTAGTGGCGGAAGAACGCGTTCCAGTCGGCGGCCGTTTTCGCCTCGTGCGCCTGCTTCACCAGTGCCGCGCTGGGTGACAGGGTCGGGAACCAGACGTCGTACCAGTCCTGCCGGGCGAACTCGCTGCGCGGCACGCCGCGCGGCGGGCGCCGCACGGTACCGATACGCAGCCCCTCGCCGGGTTGGCGTGGCGTTCCCAGTCGAACAACACGCAAGGCCATGATGATCTCCAGGCGGGGCGTCCATCATCCTGCGATGCTCGTGCGCCAGGCGTGAACCGCTGTGGAAAGGAAAAGGCCCGGGCGCCTGCGCACCCGGGCATTTTCCCCATGCTGCAGCAATCAGTTGCCGCGGCAGTCCTTCAGCCACAACACACGTCCCACCTGGTCATAGCTGTCGACCACGCCGGTCAGCGTCACTTTCTCGCGCGGGCGCAGGGCCAGCGCATACGCGGCCTGGTTGGCTGCGAACGAGCAGGAAATGGCCACGCGCTCAAAGTCGATGCTGCCATCGCTGGGCAGGTCGAAGCTGGTGTTGTAGGTGCCGCCACTGCGCAGCACGGTGGTGATGCGACCGGTGATGGCGTAGGTCTTGCCCTTGTAGCGCGGCTCGATCGAGGCCGGGTTGTCCTTGTTCTGGTTGCGCAGCTGGAAGCCAAAGCGGTCGGCGGCGATCGTTACCACCGACGCCTGCGGAGTGGCCTTGGCCGCCTGTTCGCCAGCCTTGCCCGGCTTGACCTGGTTGAGCAGCTTGCACATTTCTTCGCGCACGCCATCGGCCGAGGCAATGGCGCCCTTGTTGACCTTCACCACCATGCCGACGGTACCCTGGCCGCCTTCGGAGGTGGCACTGATGATCATCGGGATCGGCTTGTGGGCCAACGATTCCGGCTCTTCGATCAGCATCGAGCCGCCTTCCACGTCCTCGCTGAGGACGTCCATGTTGGCGTTCTTGGCGATCACCCGCATCTGGCCGATGGCACTGGCCACGGTCAGGTCCGGATGGGTGACCGATGAAGTGAAGGTCGTGCCGACGAAGGGGTTGCCCTTCTTCTGGAAGTTGCTTTCGCAGGTCGCAGCGAAGGCGGGTGCGGCAGCACCGCACAGCAGCGCGGCGGTCAGGATCGGGTGCTTCATGGTTACAGTCCTTGTGAAATGGCAGCACAGGCCCGGGCCACGTGGCCGGGCAGCGTCGAATCTGGCTTGCGGCGGCCCCTTTGCCCCGGGCCGGAGCCCGATTGTGGGGCGCTTCGGTGGTCTCCGCAATGCGCCCTGTGCTCCGCACAGGGCGCAGGTGCACCTCAGCCTTCGAAGGCCGGCAGCTTCTGCTTCACCGCCACGTTCTTCAGGGTGACGTACTTCGGCAGGCCATCGGTGCCATACGGAAGCGGCGCTTCGCCCTTGATCAGCGGCGACAGGTAGGCGCGCGCCTTGGCGGTGATGCCGAAGCCGTCGCGGCGGATGAAGCCGGCGGGCATCTTCTTTTCATGGTTGGCAATCTTCGACAGCGGCGCCGCTTCGATCTTCCAGCGGTACGGTGCGTCGCTGCTGCGCACGATCACCGGCATCACCCCGTTCTGGCCCTTCAGCGCCAGCTGCACCGCGGCCTTGCCGACCGCCTGCGCCTGCTCCCAGTCGGTCCTGCTGGCCAGGTGGCGGGCCGAGCGCTGCAGGTAATCCGGCAGCGCCCAATGGACCTTCAGGCCCAGCTGGTCCTTGACCCGGCCAGCCAGGTGCGCGGCCACGCCGCCCAGCTGCGCGTGCCCGAATGAATCCTTGCCGCCGCCGGCGTCGGCAACAAAGCGGCCATCGGCGGTGGCGATGCCTTCCGACGCCACCACCACGCAGTAGCCGACGCGCTCGACCACGGCCTTGACCTTGGCCAGGAACGCCGCCTCGTCATAGGCGCGTTCGGGCAGCAGGATGATGTGCGGCGCCTCGTCATCGCCGTTGCCGGCCAAGCCGGCGGCCGCGGCCAGCCAGCCGGCGTGGCGGCCCATGGCCTCGTAGATGAAAACGCGGGTGGAGGTCTCGGCCATCGCCGCCACGTCCAGCGCCGCTTCGCGCACCGAGACGGCGGTGTACTTGGCCGCCGAGCCGAAACCGGGGCAGGTGTCGGTCACTGCCAGGTCGTTGTCGATGGTCTTGGGCACGCCGATGCAGGTCAGGTCGTAGCCGGAGGCCTTGGCCAGATGCGAAACCTTCAGCGCGGTGTCGGCCGAGTCGTTGCCGCCGTTGTAGAGGAACCAGCGCACGTCGTGCGCGCGCAGCACCTCCAGCAGGCGGTCGTAGCGGGCGCGGTCGGCGTCCAGCGATTTCAGCTTGACCCGGCACGAGCCGAAGGCGCCGCCCGGGGTATGGGCCAGCGAGCGGATCGCGGCCGCGCTCTCCCTGCTGGTGTCGATCAGTTCCTCGCGCAGGGCACCGAGGATGCCGTTGCGGGCGGCCAGGACCTTGATGCCCTTGGCCCGGGCCTGCTCGATCACCGCCGCCGCCGTGGCGTTGATGACCGCAGTAACACCGCCGGACTGGGCGTAGAGGAGGGTACCGTTGCGCATGCGTCTACCTGCTCGGGGGAAAGGACATTGCAGGGACATTACCCGGATGCGGTAAAGTGGCGCTATTGCGGTGCAGCGATACCGGTCCGTCCGGGACGCGAACCTTCTTTGTTTTCAACACGTTGGAGTCAGGTCAATGCGATTGGTTCTGTTGGGACCGCCCGGTTCGGGCAAGGGGACACAGGCGACGCGCCTGAAGGAAAAGCTGGGGATCGCCCACATTTCGACCGGTGACATGCTGCGCGCGGAAATCGCCGCGGGCACGGAACTGGGGAAGCAGGCCAAGACGGTGATGGACGCCGGCAACCTGGTGTCGGATGACATCCTGCTGGGCATGCTCGAGTCGCGCCTGACCCAGGCCGATGTCGCCAAGGGCTTCATCCTCGATGGCTACCCGCGCAATGTGGCCCAGGCCAATGCGATGGACGGCCTGCTGGCCAAGATCGGCCAGCCGCTGGACGCGGTGGTGCAGCTGGACGTGCCCACCGAACTGCTGGTGGACCGCATCGCCGGCCGCGCCAAGGAGCAGGGCCGCGCCGATGACAACCCGGAAGCGGTGCGCCAGCGCCTGCAGGTCTACAACGAGCAGACCGCCCCGGTGGTGGACTTCTACGCTGGCCGCGGCACCCTGGCCCGGGTTGACGGCGTCGGTGAGCTGGACGAGATCGAAGCCCGCATCCTGGCGGCGATCAACGCCTGACCCGGCGGGGCCGGCGTGCTGCCGGCCGCACGGGCGCAGAAAAAACACAGGCCTGGTCCGTGAGGATCAGGCCTGTGCCGTTTGATAGGCGCCAGCAGAGGGCTTGCTCAGGGCCCCGCAGCATGAGCTCCCTTGGGGATGGCCTCTTGGGGAGTAGGACCGGTTCGGGTACTGCGGCTGGCAGTTCGAATTGTGTCCGGGTTCACAGAACATCGCTATCGGGATTTCCCTGACAGATGATTGGAGTTTCCTCACATCCTGTGTAGGACTTGTCTTACCAAAGAGCGGACATTGGCCCTATACACCCGTCATCGGTCACAATCCTCGGTCATGAGCAGCGTACATATCCTTGCAATTGCCGGCACCTTCATGGGCGGCGTGGCCGCCCTGGCGCGGGAACTGGGCCATACGGTCAGCGGCAGTGACCAGGCCATCTATCCGCCGATGTCCACCCAGCTCGAGCAGCTGGGTATCACCTTGGACCAGGGCTACCGCGCCGACAGCGTGCCACCGGGCACCGACGACGTGGTGATCGGCAACGCACTCTCACGCGGCAATGCCGCCGTTGAGGCCGTGCTCGACGCCGGCCAGCGCTATATCTCCGGTGCGCAGTGGCTGTCCGAGCAGGTGCTGCCGGGCCGCGATACGCTGGCCGTGGCCGGCACCCACGGCAAGACCACCACCACCACCATCCTCACCTGGCTGCTGGAAAGCGCCGGTCGTTCTCCCGGTTTCCTGATCGGCGGCGTGGCCGAGGATTTCGGCGTCTCCGCCCGCCTGGGCCAGGGCCGCGAGTTCGTGGTCGAGGCCGACGAGTACGACACCGCCTTCTTCGACAAGCGCAGCAAGTTCGTGCACTACCGGCCGCTGGTGGCCATCCTCAACAACCTTGAATACGACCACGCCGACATCTTCCCGGACGTGGCCGCGATCCAGCGCCAGTTCCATCACCTGGTGCGCACGGTGCCGGCGCGTGGCCGACTGATCGTCAATGGCGAGGATCCGCATCTGGCCGAAGTGCTGGCGATGGGCTGCTGGACCCCGGTCGAGCGTTTCGGATTCGATCCGTCGCTGGAATGGCATGCCGAACTGCTGGCTGCCGATGGCAGCGCGTTCCGCGTGCACCACCGCGGGCAGGCACTGGGTGATGTGCAGTGGTCGTTGCTGGGCCGCCACAACGTGCTCAACGGCCTGGCGGCGCTGGCAGCCGCACATGCGGTGGGTGTTGCGCCGGCCGAGGTGATCCCGGCGCTGGCGCGCTTCCGCAGCGTCAAGCGCCGCATGGAAGTGATCGGCAGCCACGAGGGCATCACCGTCTACGACGATTTCGCCCACCACCCGACCGCAATCGCCACCACGCTGGAAGGGCTGCGCGCCAAGGTGGGCGATGCGCGCATCGTGGTCGCGATGGAGCCGCGCAGCAATTCGATGCGGCTGGGCGCACACGCGCAGGCGCTGGCCCCCTCGCTGGCGCTGGCCGATGAAGTGGTGTTCCTGCATCGCCCGGAACTGGCCTGGGATGCTGCTGCGGTGATCGCCGCAGTGCGTGGCGAAGCGCACGCGGTGCCCGATACCGACGCGCTGCTGGCGCAATTGCAGGCCAGCGCGCGCAGGGGTGACCACGTGGTGTTCATGTCCAACGGTGGCTTCGACGGCGCACCGCGCCGCTTCCTTGCCGCGCTGCAGGCCCGATGAGCGTCGACGGTTCGCTGCCGCTGTTTCCGCTGCACACCACGCTGGTGCCAGGTGCGGCGGTGGGCCTGCGCGTGTTCGAACGGCGCTACCTGGATCTGGTGCGCGACAGCGGCCGCAGTGGTGAGGGCTTTGGTGTCTGCCTGATCCTCGACGGCCAGGAAGTGGGAGCCCCGGCAACGCCGGCCGCGTATGGCGTGCAGGTACGCATCGAAGACTTCGATGTCGGCGCCGACGGCGTGCTGCAGTTGCGCCTGCGCGGCACCCGCCGTTTCCATGTCGAGCGCACGCGCGTGCGTGACAACGGGCTGGTGGTAGCCGACGTGCGCTGGTGCGATGAAGACCCAGACGACGAACTGCGGCCGCAGCATGCCCTGCTGGCCACGGTGCTGGGGCACATCATCGAACAGGCCGGCGAGGCCTATGCGCCGGCCAACCCAGCGCTGCTGGACCAGGCCAGCTGGGTCGGCTGGCGGCTGGCCGAACTGCTGCCGCTGAGCGAGCAGCAGCGGTTGCAGCTGCTGCAGCTGGACGACCCGCACCAGCGTTTGCAGCAGTTGCTGGGCTGGATGCCGTAGCAGCCTGCCCCGGGTGGTGTGCGCCCTGGTGCACACGCTGGGGTATGCGGGGAATGCCATCCACGCATGGCGTGGATCTACTGGAACCCGCATCCACGCATGGCGTGGATCTACTGTAGAGCCGAGCGTATGCTCGGCTTGATGGATCCCGCGAAGGCAGCCGAGCATGGGCTCGGCTCTACAGTGGGTGGCTGCGCGCCGGTACCGGTCAGGGCGTGGTGGTCTTCAGCCGCAGCACCGGCAACCCGGTTTCGCTGTGCACATCCTCGCGCTGCGGCAGGTCCTGCACGGCGTCCTTCACCGCGTTCAATGCCGGGTCGACGCCGCGCAGTGGATGCCACATGCCGATCCATTCGAAATGGCGCTGGTAGCGCAGGGTCTGCGCACTGCCCAGCCACAGTGGCGTATTGCCCGGCTGCAACTGTGCAGGGGCTGGCCACAGGCGCAGTACGTAGCGCTCATCGCGATGTGCACCCTGGCGCACCATCAACAGCGCTTCCACGCGGGTGTCCAGCGTCGCCGGCAGCACCGGCAGGTCATCGGCGCCGGTGTTCTTGTCCAGCATCAGCAGCGCCTGCTGCCAGCCGGCCTGCTCCTGTCGCTTCCAGCCGCGCGCTTCCAGTTGCGCCTGCAGCGGTGCCAACGGACCGGCCACCTGCACGTCCAGCGGCCAGCGCTGGTCGTCGTCGAACTCGTTGCGGCGCGCCGGCAGCGTGGCCCAGTCGTGCTGCCACCAGGCCTGCGTGTCCATTGCCTGCGGGGCCGGCAGGGTCGGCTCGAAGCGTTCCAGCTTCACCGGGATGTGGCGCGGCGCGTACCACATCGCCGCCACGGCGAACACGCCATAGAACAGCCAGGCCACCGGTTTCACCCAGAACGAGCGGTTGAAGCGGCGGCGGTAGGCGATGCCCAGCACCAGCAGCCAGAACGTGCCGAACAGCATGCCGCCGATCACGTCGCTCAGCCAATGCGCACCCAGGTACAGGCGCGAGAAGCCGATCAGGCTGACCACGATGCCCGACACCAGGTACGGCCAGACGCGGGTACGGCCGGGCATCTCGCGGGCGATCAGCACCGCGAAGAAGCCGAAGGTGATGGTGGCCATGGTCACCGACACCGAAGGGAAGCCGAAGCCGCTGCTGGCGTCGACCGGGCGCACCACATCCACGGTGGCACCCAGCAGCATGGTCAGCGCCAGGCCGAAGGCGAGGGCGGCCAGCCAATGTGCGGCCGCCATCCAGCGCCGGCGCCAGATCAGGTAGCCCATCGCTGCAGCGGTGGCCGGCAGCAGGACCTGCCAGGCGCCCAGCGACGCCAGCGCGGCCATCGGGTAATCGGCCAGCGGGTTACGCAGCGCCAGCATGGCCTGGTGCACCAGCAGGTCGATCGCCAGCGGCTCGCCGTGCGCGACCACCACGGTCAACAATGCGAACCAGCCCCAGCCCAGTACCAGCAGCATCAACGCCAGCATCGCCAGCGGCACCGATTCACGGCGCTTGGGATCAAGCACGCCGACGGTATAGCGGCCCAGCGTGGGGTGGCGGTTGGACCAGTCCAGCAGGCGTGCCAACCAGTTGTCCATGCGCGCGGCCGACCAGCGGTAGCCGTACAGCACGATGGCCCAGACCAGGCCGAGGATCACCGCCAGCAGGCCGACCACCACCACCAGCCGACCGGCCACCGCGGCCACCGCGTCATAGGCCTCGCCAAGAATCCAGCCGGGGGCCAGGAACAGGACCGCCCATGAAATGCTGGCGATACCACTGGCCTGTACATAGCGGCTGGCTGGCATCTTCATCATGCCTGCGATGGCGGGCACGAATGGCCGGATCGCGCCGACGTAGCGTGCCACCAGGATGCTCTTGAAGGCATTGCGGCGGAACAGGTTTTCGCCGCGGTCGAGCAGCTGCGGGTAACGGCTGAACGGCCACACGCCGCGCAGGCGGTCGCCCCAGCGGCGGCCGATCCAGTAACTGATGCCATCGCCGGCAAACGCACCCAATGCCGCAGCCGCCACCGCGTACGGCCCGGAGATCTGGCCCAGGCCAATGAACACGCCCACCGCGAACAGCAGTGGCAGCGCCGGCACGATGGCGCCAAGAATGATGACCGCATCGCAGAAGGCGATGAGGAAGATAACGGCGCCCGCCAGCACGGGGTGAGCGGCAATCCACGCGAGCGTGGCGTCGATCCATGAAGAGTCCATTGCCCGATTATAGGGGCGTGAAGGTGACTGGTTCCCAGCCGCTTGGTGACCGTTTGCAACCAGTGCCATCGCCTAGAATGGGCCCATGCCGCATACGCCCGACGCTCAACCGCATGCTTTGAAGGCCGACAGCTTCGGCCGGATCCTCCTTGTGAATGGGCCCGATGGTCCCTTTGTGCGCCGTGATCTTGGTGCCACGCCGCTGTGGTTGCGGCTGCCTGCATGGTGGCTGGCCCGCCGCGAGGCCCGCGCGCTGCAGCACATTCACGGCATGGCCGATGTGCCGCAGCTGCTGGCCTGGAATGGCCATCACCTGGATCGCAGCTTCATGGCCGGCGACGCCATGTACCAGCGCCCACCGCGCGGCGACCTGGCCTGGTTCCGTTCCGCGCGCCGGCTGCTGCAGCAGCTGCATCGCAACGGCGTGGCCCACAACGATCTGGCCAAGGAGGCCAACTGGCTGGTCACTGAAGATGGACGGCCGGCGCTGATCGACTTCCAGCTGGCGGTGATCGGCAACCCGCGCTCGCGCTGGATGCGGCTGCTGGCGCGCGAGGACCTGCGCCACCTGCTCAAGCACAAGCGCATGTACTGCCGTGAATCGCTTACGCCGGTGGAGAAGCGGTTGCTCAAGCGCACCTCGTGGGTGCGCGAACTGTGGTTTGCTACCGGCAAGCCGGTCTACCGCTTCGTCACCCGCCGCATCCTGCATTGGGAAGACAACGAAGGGCAGGGGCCAAAGCCGTGAGCCGTGTGCAGGTGTTGACCAGCCCGCCGAGTGTGGGCAGCGTCTTGCACCCACAGCTGGCTGGCGCCGATTTCGTGCACGCCTGCCAGGCGACGACCCGTCGCGATGGGCGCTCGGCCCTGCAGGCCTACCGCGACATGGCCGCGACCATTCCCGGCTGGTTCGATGGGCTGATGGCGCTGCGCAACCACGGCATGCGCCTGCTGGGCATGAAGCATCTGGGTTCGTTGCGTGCAGTGCAGGTTGTTGAAGATCCTCAACCCGGCCAGCGGCTCGGCATCTTCACCCTGCAGTCGATGGATGACGATGCCATCGTGCTGGAAGACGACGACCGCCATCTTCGCGTGCAGCTGGCGCTGCAGTGGCAGGGCGACGTGCTGGAAGTGGCGACCGTGGTGCATACGCATAACGCCTTCGGGCGCGCGTACATGCTGCCGGTTGCGCCGGTGCACCGGTTGATCGTGCCGCATCTGCTGAAGAAGCAGGTGCAGGCATACCGGTGATTCGACACTGCGCTCGCCGGGCCATGCCCGGCGAGACGCGGCGTTTCCGGGTTACCGCGTCGCCGGCACGACCTGCTGGCCGATGAAGTTGCGCTTGGCGTCGAAGTCGTAGGCGATCTGCAACTGCCCGACATCCGGGCAGGCGTGGCAGTCGCGCAGCGGCGTGCGGTACAGCAGGCGGATGCCACCATTCTCCAACGGCGAGGCGCCGGCCGACTGCGCCGGTGCGAACGGCGTGGCTTGCGGGTTGGCCTTCAGCAGTTCCTGCACAGTTGGGTCGGCACGCAAGGTGTCGTCCAACTGCACGGCATCCACATCGATGCGCTTGCCGCTGGCATCGACCAGGCGGGTACCTTCATTGGTGTTGGCGCGGAACGGATACTCGACCGTGGCAATGCCCAGTCCTTCGTTCTCGTGCCACGCGGTCACATAGGCCAACTCACCGCCGGTGGACAACTGCTCGGCGGCGGTGATGGCCTCGGCACTGGCGCCACCGGCGCGCATCGCGTCGCGAAGGCAATCCCGGGTGACCGCGTTCTCGCCCTGGCGGCAGGCGTTGAGGTCGCCATCCCAGACCACCGCCTCGCTCCAGCGCATCTTGCCGTCGGCGGCGGCCTTCTCCGCGCTGGGCGTGTCACCGGCGGGTGGCTCCTTGCCGGGTTCCGGCGAACGGCCCTGGCAGGCAGTCAGCAGGGCAAGCCCCAAGGCAGGCAGCAACAGGCGGGAACGGCGCATGGCGTGTACCTCGTGCGTTGTCTGGAGGCCCGAGTATCGTCAAGGGCGGGTGAACTCCGCGTCGGCGCGGCATACTAGCGGCTCATTGCATACGCTGGAGTGCGGAACGTGGGCAGTCTGCAGGGCAAAACGCTTTTCATCACCGGTGCCTCGCGTGGCATCGGCCTGGCCATCGCACTGCGCGCCGCGCGCGACGGGGCCAACGTGGCGATCGCGGCCAAGTCGTCGGTGCCGAATCCGAAGCTGCCGGGCACCATCCACACCGCCGCCGAAGCGGTGACGGCTGCAGGCGGGCAGGGCCTGGCGCTGAAGTGCGACATCCGGGAGGAAGAGCAGGTGCAGGCGGCGGTGGCGGCCACGGTCGACACCTTCGGTGGCATCGACATCCTGATCAACAACGCCAGCGCGATCTGGTTGCGCGGCACGCTGGATACGCCGATGAAGCGTTTCGACCTGATGCAGCAGGTCAATTCGCGCGGCAGCTTCCTGTGCGCGCAGGCCTGCCTGCCGTACCTGCTGCAGGCGCCGAACCCGCACATCCTGACCCTGGCGCCGCCGCCGAGCCTGGAGCCGAAGTGGTGGGGCGCACATACCGGCTACACGCTGGCGAAGATGGGCATGAGCTTCGTCACCCTGGGCCTGGCCGCGGAATTCGGCCCGCAGGGCGTGGCGGTGAATGCGCTGTGGCCGCGCACCGTCATCGCCACCGATGCGATCAACATGATTCCGGGCGTGGATGCGGCTGGCTGCCGCACGCCACAGATCATGGCCGATGCCGCACACGCGGTGCTGGTGCGCGAAGCGGCCGGCTTCCATGGCCAGTTCCTGATCGACGATGACGTGCTGGCACAGGCGGGTATCACCGATCTGTCCGGCTATGCGGTGGACCCGTCGCGCGCGCTGTTGCCGGATCTGTTCCTGGATTGAGCTGGTTCCTGAAACGGGGAAGCCCTCGTCAGGACAACGCTGGTGCCGTACTGTCTCTCCCCTGTACAACATGGATGTCCCGTATGAGTCATTCCGCCGCTTGTCGCCGTCTGCTGGTGTTTCCCGTCCTTTGTCTGCTGCTGTCGGCCTGCAGCGATGCGGGAGTCGGGTCTGGCTCTGGCTCTGGCTTGCGCGAACGCAAAGCCAGCGCCTATGCAAAGTGCCGAGATGCGATGGAACTGAGCGTTCGGGGGGGATTTGAACGATATACAAGCTGGATGAAGGACGCTGACGCGGGTCCGACGGGAACGGAGACAGCCCCGCGTGGACCGGGCTGGAGTGCCAATGACGTCGAGTACGACTGTGGCAACGCGGTGACGGAGGCATTGGAGCGGCAGCCCCCCGTCACCTTCGACGCGGCAGCCCGGCAGTACCATCAGGCGCTGCTGGCCTTGCAGGCCGTCGCTGAGCCTGTTGATCGTTATTATCGTCGTGAAGAATTCCGTCGTGACGGCGGCGCGGGCATGCGCCGCCAGCACGCTGCCCTGATGCAGGCTTACGCGAGGTACTTTGCAGCGAACGAAGTGCTGGATGCTGCCCTGCATCAGCACGACCTTGCCTACCGCGCTGAGTTGCTGGCGAGGATGGAGGGATATCAGGGAAGGTCCACGGACTACTACGCACTACGTTTCGTGGGTGAAGGCCGTGATCTGGTGCGCTCGCTGCGGGGGCCGACGCCAGACCTGGTAGCTGCACGCAACCAACTGCAGCAGTATCAGACCATGCTCCAGCAAGCGCAGAGCAGTGGCATCGGCAAAGATGTGGCGGCGTGGCGCCTGTTCGAGCTTTCCGCCGACACCTTGGTCAGTGAAGCCTGGCATCGTGTCGAGCGATTGGAAAAGGGCCAGCCGATTGTCGAGCAGGATCCGGCGGTGCTGTTGCCTGGTATGCGGCCCAGGGTGTATGCGTCCCCTGGCGCCCTGTCGCGACTGAACGATGCCTATGGTGACCTGGCTGCGGCAAGCGGCCGCCTTCCCTGATCCCATTCCCCGGACCATGGTCCACGCACCTGGGCATGCTGGCCTCAGCTGTTGAACGTTTCGGGAAGGATCCCACCGCACTTGCGGCAGTGCCGCGAATCCGGTTCATGCCCCTCCAGCCCGCAATGCGGGCAGCCGCGGGCATCACGGCGCGCGGCCAGTTCGGCCTCGCGCATGGTGCTGGCCAGTTCGGCGGTGTAGATGCCGGTGGGCACGGCGATGATGCTGTAGCCGATCAGGATCAGCACTGAGGTGACGAAGCGGCCGAGCACGGTCTGCGGCACGATGTCACCGAAGCCGACCGTGGCCATGGTCACCACCGCCCAGTACATGCTGGCCGGGATGTTGGTGAAGCCGTGTTCGGGGCCCTCGATCACGTACATCAGCGCACCGGCGATGATGGTGATGGTGATCACCGTGAACAGGAACACCAGCACCTTGCGCCGGCTGCGCCACAGTGACGTCATCAGGACGCCGCTTTCCTCGATGTAGCGGGTCAGCTTGAGGATGCGGAACACCCGCAGGATGCGCAGCGCGCGCACCACCAGCAGGCTCTGCGCACCCGGGATGAACATCGACAGGTAGGCGGGCAGGATCGACAGCAGGTCGATGATGCCCCAGATGCTCACCGCGTAACGCAGCGGGCGCCTGACAACCGCCAGGCGCAGCAGGTACTCGGCGGTGAAGATGATCGTGAAGCCCCATTCCAGGATGTACAGGCCGGTGGACCATTCGGCATGCAGGTGCTGCACGCTGTCGATCATCACCACCAGGATGCTGGCGACGATCGCCACCACCAGGATCAGGTCGAAATTGCGCGAAGGGCGGGTGTCATGGCGGTAGATGATGTCGAACCACCGACGGCGCCAGCCGGTCTCGGTGGCGGGGTTGAGCTGGGGAGCGGAAAACGGTCGCATGGGCGCATTGTGCCGCAGGGGTTCCGGCGCGAGAATGGGCATTCCTGAACCCTGCCGACTGCCATGACCGCCGCGACTGATCCGCTGATTTCCCTTTCGCACTACTACCTGCCGGTCTACAAGCCCCGCCAGGTGGTACTGGAGCGCGGCCAGGGCGCCCGTGTGTGGGACAGCCAGGGCCGTGAGTTCATCGATCTGGCCGCCGGCATCGCCGTGTGTGGCCTCGGCCACAACGATCCGGACCTGGTGGCCGCGCTGGTCGAGCAGGCCGGCAAGCTTTGGCACACCAGCAACGTGTTCTACAGCGCGCCGCCGCTGCACTTGGCCGAGGAGCTGGTCAAGGCCAGCCGCTTCGCCGAGCGCGTGTTCCTGTGCAATTCCGGCGCCGAAGCCAACGAAGTGGCGATCAAGATGGTCCGCAAGTGGGCCTCCAGCCAGGGCCGCCCGGCCGACAAGCGGGTGATCATCACCTTCCGCGGCAGCTTCCACGGTCGCACCATGGGCGCAGTGACCGCTACTGCCCAGCCGAAGTACCAGGAAGGCTACGAGCCGCTGCCCGGTGGCTTCCGCTACATCGATTTCAACGATGAGGTGCAGCTGGAAACCGCAATGGCCGCCGGTGACGTGGCGGCGGTGATGCTGGAGCCGATCCAGGGCGAGGGCGGCGTGATGCCGGCCAAGTCCGGCTTCCTCAAGCGCGTGCGCGAACTGTGCGACCAGCACAACGCGCTGCTGGTGCTGGACGAGATCCAGGCCGGCATGGGCCGCACCGGCACGCTGTTCGCGCACTGGCAGGACGAGGTGGTGCCGGACATGGTCACCCTGGCCAAGGCGCTGGGTGGCGGCTTCCCGATCGGTGCGATGCTGGCCGGCCCGAAGGTGGCCGAAACCATGCAGTTCGGTGCGCACGGCACCACCTTCGGTGGCAACCCTCTGGCCGCCGCGGTCGCACGCGTTGCGCTGCGAAAGCTGGCCTCGGCGGAGATCGCCGCCAATGTCAGCCGCCAGTCGAAGGCGCTGCGCGATGGCTTTGCGCGCATCAACGAAGAATTCGGCGTGTTCTGCGACGTGCGTGGCCGCGGCCTGATGCTGGGCGCGGTGCTGGGCAAGGACTTCGCCGGCCAGGCCGGGGCGATCCTCGACCATGCCGCCGAGCAGGGCCTGCTGACCCTGCAGGCCGGCCCGGACGTGCTGCGCTTCGTGCCGTCGTTGAACATCACCGACGAAGAAGTGGCCGAAGGCCTGAAGCGCCTGCGCGCGGCGATTGCAGCGTTCATTGCCGCGCGCTGAAGCCTGCCGAGGCATCGGTAGAGCCGAGCGTACGCTCGGCTCATCGCGATGTCAGGCAACAGGAGCCGAGCATGGGCTCGGCTCTACAGCACGTCACGCGACCCGATAGCGCTTCAACACCTTGCCCAATCCACGGCCATCGCGCACGGTTTCCGCGTGCAGGCCGGCAGCGCGTGCGCCGCGCACATTGGCGAACAGGTCATCAATGAACAGCGTGTGCGAAGGCGCCACGCCGAGTACCTCAAGCGTGCGCAGGAATACTTCCGGTGCGGGTTTGCGCAGGCCGAAATCGGCGCTGCAGAACACGCGCTCCCGCAGGGCCGGGAACAGGTCCGGCAGCAGGGCGGGCAAGGCCTGCTGCATCAGCGCGCCGTTGTTGGTCAGCACCGCCATCGGCAGCTTCAGCGCCTGCAGCCGCCGCAGCACGGCGAACTGCGGATGGCTGGCGGCCTGGCGTGCGGCGGTCCATGTCGCCAGATCGACCGTCCTGCACAGCAGCGCGCCCAGACGCGCCAGATAGGCCGGACCATCCAGCGTGCCATTGTCATGTGCCGCTTCCAGGCCGCTGTCATACAACGCGGCCTGCACGGTCTGCGTCGGAACCTGCAGTGCTTGGGCCAGGTGCAGCACGCGCTGCGCGCGCTGGTACTGCACCAGTACGCCATCCACATCCAGCAGCAACAGGTCGATCCGCATCGGCCGAGCATGCCATTGCGATGTGTGCGCGGGAAACCCTGGAGCTGCCATGCGACAGACGGTCGCAGCCGGGCGGGCATAGGCCTGCCTAGAATGGCGCTCGAATCCGCAGGAGATGCAACGATGAAGGCTTGGGTGGTGGCAGTGGGATTGGGCGCGCTGATGCTGGCGCCGTCGGCGATGGCGCGGGTGTGTGCGGTGAGCATCGACAGCACCGACCAGATGAGCTTCAGCAGCCGCGAGATCAAGGTCGCCGCCGACTGCACCGCCGTGGACCTGACCCTGCGCCACACCGGCAAGCTGGCCGCTACCGCGATGGGCCACAACTGGGTGCTGACCCGCACTGCCGATTACCAGCCGGTGGCGATGGCGGGCATGCGCATGACGCTGGCTGACAGCTACCTGCCAAAGGCCGACAAGCGCGTGCTGGCGCACACCAAGGTGATCGGCGGTGGCGAGACCGCGCGCGTGCGCTTCTCCACCCAGGGCCTGCAGAAGGGCGGTGACTACACCTTCTTCTGCTCGTTCCCCGGCCACTTCGCGATGATGAAGGGCAAGTTCGTCTTCGGTTGAGCAGCCACGCATGGCGTGGCTCTACCAGTAGATCCACACCATGCGTGGATGAAAAAAGGGGACGGAGGGGATTAAGTCGTTTGTGCACAAACGACTTAATCCCCTCCGTCCCCTTTTCTGCGATCAGCCCTTGGCAGCCTTGAACGCCACGCGTGCTGCGGCCAGCGTCGCCTCGATCACGGCATCGTCGTGGGCGCTGGACAGGAAGCCGGCCTCGTACGCCGACGGGGCCAGGAACACGCCCTGGTCCAGCATCGCGTGGAAGAAGCGGTTGAACGCCGGAATGTCACAGGCGGTGGCCTGCGCATAGGTCTCGACCTTCTCGCTGGTGAAGAACAGCCCGAACATCGCACCCACGCAGGTGGTGGTCACGGCCACACCGGCGTCGGCGGCGGCCGCTTCCAGACCCGCACACAGGCGTGCGGTGCGCTCGGCCAGGTCGGCGTGGAAACCCGGCTGCTGGACCAGCTCCAGCATCGCCAGGCCAGCGGCCATCGCCACCGGATTGCCGCTCAGCGTACCGGCCTGGTAGATCGGGCCGGCCGGTGCGATCTGCTGCATCAGCTCGCGGCGACCACCGTAGGCACCCACCGGCATGCCACCGCCGATGATCTTGCCGAAAGTGGTCAGGTCCGGGGTGATGCCGTAATGCGCCTGCGCACCGCCAAGGGCAACACGGAAGCCGGTCATCACTTCGTCGAAGATCAGCAGCGCGCCATGCTGCGTGCACAGTGCACGCAGGTGTTGCAGGTAGCCCTCGCGCGGCGGAATGCAGTTTGCGTTGCCGACCACCGGTTCGATGATCAGGCCGGCGATGTCGCCACCCTGCTGTTCGAACAGGGCGGTGGCCGCTTCGAAGTCGTTGTAGGGCAGGGTCAGGGTCAGTTCGCTCAGCCCGGCCGGGACGCCCGGCGAGGTCGGCACGCCCAAGGTCAGCATGCCGCTGCCGGCCTTGACCAGGAACGAGTCGCCGTGGCCGTGGTAGCAGCCTTCGAACTTGACGATGCGGTTGCGGCCGGTGGCGCCACGCGCCAGCCGGATCGCCGACAGCGTGGCCTCGGTACCGGAGTTGACCATGCGCACCATCTCGCACGATGGCACCAAGCGGGTGATGGTCTCGGCCATCGTCACTTCGGCCGCGCACGGCGCACCGAACGACAGCCCGTTGTCGATCGCCTTCTTCACCGCCTGGCGCACGGCCGGGTGGTTGTGGCCGACGATCATCGGGCCCCAGGAACCGACGTAGTCGATGTAGCGGTTGCCATCGACGTCGTACAGGTAGGCGCCATCGGCGCGTTCAACGAAGAACGGCTCGCCGCCGACCGACTTGAACGCACGTACCGGCGAATTGACGCCGCCCGGCAGCAGCTGCTGGGCACGGGAGAACAGGGCGTGGGACTGGTCGTGGTTCATGGGGCTTTCCTGGGCATTACGCGAACTGGGCGAGATAGGCGCGCTGGGCCGCGACCGGGTCCGATGCGGCATAGATACCGCTGACCACGGCCACCAGATCGGCGCCGGCATCGATGATGGGACCGACATTGTCCGGCGTCAGGCCGCCGATCGCCACCCGCGGCACGCCGAGTGCGGCGCTTTGCCGCAGCAGGTCGGTGTGGGCGCGGCTGCTGGTGACCTTGGTGGTGGTCGGGAAGAAGGCGCCGAAGGCCACATAGCTGGCGCCGGCCGCCACGGCCTTCTCTGCATTGGCCAGCTGGTCGTAGCAGGAGGCGCCGATGATGGCCTCGGCACCGAGCAGCGCGCGCGCGCTGGGAATGTCCCCGTCGGTGCCGCCCAGATGCACGCCAGCCGCGCCCACGGCCTTGGCCAGCACCGGATCGTCGTTGACGATCAGCGGCACGCCGTGGGCGGCGCACAGGCCTTGCAGGGCCGTCGCCTGTTCCTGCCGCAGCGCGTCGCTGGCGGTTTTGTGGCGGTACTGCAGCCAAGTGGCACCAGCGGCCAGCAGCGGCGTGGTACGAGCCAGCAGGCGCGCGGTATCGGGTTCGTCCGGGGTGATCAGGTAGACGCCGCGGGGCGCCGTGGAAGCAGAGGTCATCGATGGCTACCGGTGAGTGGACCGCGATGGGACAATGGCGGCCCGTGAATCCAGCCCCGATTATCCGATGAGCGATGCCACCCCCACCACCTTGCGCACCTGGATGTGCGTGGTCTGCGGCTTCCTGTACAGCGAAGCGGAGGGCCTGCCGGAGGAGGGCATCGCGCCGGGGACGCGCTGGGAGGACATTCCAGAGACCTGGACCTGCCCGGACTGCGGGGTCACCAAGGCCGATTTTGAGATGGTCGAGGTCGATTGACCTAGCCTTGGGTGCGGGCCGGCCCACACGCCGGCACCCTCAATGCAGCCGCGGCACCGGCCCGCCGAGGTCGATCAGCTTCTCGCGCAGCCACTGCGCATCGCTGGCCTCGGGATTGCGCTTCAGGTACTGCCCCAGGTCGTGGCGGGCACCGGCCAGATAATCGAGCTGCAGATAGGCCAGGCCGCGGTCGCGCAGCGCGTCGTCCTGCTCCGGGGCCAGCTTCAGCAGGCGGTCGGCACTGCGTGCAGCGCGGTCCCATTCGCCGGCCTCGGCGTAGACGCCGTGCAGGTTACGCAGCATGCGCATCAGGATCGCGCGCGCCGGCGCCGGGTCGAGGATCTGCGCCAGCACCTGGTCATCGGGCATCTGCCCGCCCAGGTGTGATTTGGCCCGCTCGCGCAGTTCGTCCACATCCAGTGGGCGGCCACCATTGAACGGGTCCATCACCAGGACGCCGTCGTCCACCGGCAGGCGCACCAGGAAATGGCCGGGGAAGGACACGCCGTCGAGCGGGATCCCCAGCCGTCGCGACACTTCCATCTGCACCAGCGCCAGCGAGATCGGGTTGCCCAGGCGCCGCTCGAACACCTGGTTGAGATAGCTGTTGCGCGGATCGTAGTACTTGTCGTGGTCGCCGCTGTAGCCCAGCTCGTCGAACAGGTGGCGGTTGATCGCCGCCATCTTCAATGGACTGTTGTCGATGCTCTCCACTTCCGAGCGGAGGTGGTCGACGTGGCTCTGGATCAGCGCGTCGTAGGTCGACGGCTGCAGATCGGGGTATTCATCGCGCGCGATCAGCAGCGCGGTCGGCAACAGTGGCAGCGCCTCGTCTTCGAGGTCGGCCAGTGCATCCCAGTCGGGGAGTGTGATCCGGTCCTGCATGGCCACAGACTGGCGTCATTCGCAGGCGGTTTCAAGCGGTGCCGCGTGAATTCCTCATGTCATCGTTTCCCCATCCACGCATGGCGTGGATCTACCGCAGATCGCGGAAATGTGTCGAAGGCGGGGTGGG